>JAYUXS010000001.1:0-5745 GCA_043752845.1 Lysobacterales bacterium
CGCACGCTGTGCCGACTCGACCGTGGCCAAAACGCTCGGCACGCCCTTGCGCCGCGCACCGCGCGCTTCGCCGCGTTCGCTGTCGTAGGCGATGATCAAAGTGTCGCGGTCGAACATTGCACCCTGGAAGCGCGCGTACGGGCACATGTACTTGCACACCTGTTCGCGCAGGAAGCCGGCATTGCCCCAGGTGGCGAGCGCGTAGAACAGGATCCAGAAAACCTCCCAGCCGCCGAGCGTCAGCGTCCCGACTTCATCGGCGAGCACACGGATAGGCGTGAAGAAGCCGACGAAGGTGAATCCGGTCCACAACGCGAACACCAGCCACAACGTGTGCTTCGCGCCCTTGCGCAGGATTTTCTCGCGCGACCACGGTGCTGCATCGAGCTTGATGCGGCGTCCGCGATCGCCCTCACACCAGCGTTCCATGGCGATGAACACTTCGGTCCACACCGTTTGCGGGCAGGCATAGCCGCACCACAGTCGACCCGCGATCGCGGTGAAGAAGAACAGCGCGAACGCGGCGATCATCAGCAGCATGGCCAGGAATACAAAGTCCTGCGGCCAGAAGCTGAGCCCGAGCACATGGAACTTGCGCGCCGGCAGATCGAACAGTACTGCCTGGCGTCCGCTCCAGGTCATCCATGGTGCGGCATAGAACAGGCCAAGCAGGACCCACACGGCGATCAGGCGCAGGCGCTGGAAACGGCCATCGATCTCGCGCGGATAGATCTTCGCTTCCGACGCATACATCGCGGTGTCGTCGATGAGCTTGAGCGGTACCTGTCTGGCCACGATCTAGGGCCGCGGCAGCGGGTTGAAGCGACTCGCAGGCCGCAACAGGATCCAGGTGAACAGGCTCGATGCCGCCGTACACGCCCAGAACGTGAAGAAACCGAGGGTGTAGCCAAGCTCGCGCGAAATGCTCAACTCCGGAAAGCTGATCGCTGCGAGATCGATCGGATCGATGAAGGCGAAGAACACCATGGTCGCCACGCCCGCAGCAAAGAACGACGGCCACAGAATCGCGCCGATGCGCTGGGCCATCGGTCGCGGTGGGTGGTCATACGGATCCTTGCGGGGGACGGCGCTGCTCATCGGTCAGTGATCCGCGACCGCCTGCTGCGACAGCGCGAGTACGAAGGCGGCGGCCAGTCGCGCGCGGTCCTCGCCGATCAGGGGTCGATGCGCCGGCATCTGGCCATTGCGGCCATCGCGGATCGTGGCCTTGATGGTCGCGAAGTCGTTGCCGTAGAGCCAGATGTCGTCGGTGAGATTCGGTGCTCCGAGCGCCGGATTGCCGCGGCCATCGGTGCCGTGGCAAGCGGCGCAGATGGTGACGAAGCTGGCCTGGCCCTTGGCGGCGAGGGCATCGTCGGCCTGCAGGCCGGCGAGCTTCTGCACGTAGACCGCGGTCGCGGCGACGCCATCGTCTCCGAGTGCTCCGCCAAGCGCGGGCATGGCGCCGGTGCGGCCTTCGAGAATGGTGGTGAGCACGGCGTCCGGTTCGCCGCCCCAGAGCCAGTCTTTGTCGGTCAGGTTCGGATAGCCCTTGGCACCGCGTGCATCGCTGCCGTGGCAGGTGCTGCAGTTGTTCGCGAACACCGATCGTCCGAGCCGCTGCGCGTTCGCGTCGTGCATCAGCGCAGTCAATGGCTGGTCACGAAAGGCCGCAAATACCGGCGCGATCCTGGCTTCGGCAGCGGCAGCATCGGCATCATGTTCACCGCTTGAGGTCCACGTCGAGGTGCCGGCAAACGCGCCGAGTCCCGGGTAATAGATCAAGTAGCCGACGGCGAACACCACGGTCAGATAGAACAGGTTCAACCACCAGCGCGGCATCGGTCGGTTCAACTCGGTGATGTCTTCGTCCCAGACATGGCCGGTGGTGTCGGTATCGGCGCGATCGCCGGGGCGCTTGCGCGCCGTCCACCACAGCAGCCACAGGCAGGCGGCAATGTTGGCGATCGAAAAAATCGAGATGTACAGCGACCAACCCTGGCTCATGACTGTGCCTCCTGATCCTCAAGCGGCAGTCGCGCTGCCGCATCGAATTCTGCGCGTCGACGCGCGCTGTAGGCCCATGCCACCCCGATCAGAAAACTGACCAGCAGCACCGCGGTGACAATTCCGGAAACAACGCCACTGCTCATCTCAGCCTCCCTTCGGCGCATGGATGCCAAGACCCTGCAGATACGCGACGAGCGCATCGAGTTCGGTCTTGTCGGTCACGAGTGCCGCAGCACCCTCGATTTCCGCATCGGTATATGGATCGCCGAGCGTGCGCAGGCGGCGCATCTTGGTTTCGACCAGCCCCGGATCGACCCGAGCCTGCTCAAGCCATGGGAAACCCGGCATGTTCGACTCGGGCACCACGGCGCGTGGGTCGATCAAGTGGACGCGATGCCAATCGTCGGAATAACGCAGGCCGACGCGCGCAAGATCGGGTCCGGTGCGCTTGCTGCCCCATTGGAAGGGACGGTCGTAGACCGATTCGCCGGCCAGCGAATAGTGGCCATAGCGGGCGGTCTCGAAGCGCAGGGTGCGCACCATCTGCGAATGGCAGTTGTAGCAACCTTCGCGCACGTAGACATCGCGCCCGGCGAGTTCAAGTGGTCCATAGGGTTTGACGCCCGGCAAGGGCTGGATCACCTGCGCCTGGTACATCAGCGGCACGATTTCGATCAGGCCACCGACGGCGACGACGACCGCGATCAACACCGCCATCAGGGAAATATTGGTTTCGACTTTCTCATGCGACATAGCGGATTCCTCAAGCGTGCACAGGGGCGAGGGCAGGCGCGGGGATCACGACGTCGGCCGTGGATTTGGCCATCTGCAACGTCTTCAGCACGTTGTAGAGCATCAGCAACATGCCCGCGAGGCAGAGCACGCCGCCGCCGAATCGCGCGAGGTAATACGGGTAGGTCGCCTGCAGCGACTCGACGAAGGTGTAGGTCAGGGTGCCGTCGTCATTCGTGGCGCGCCACATCAGACCCTGCATCACGCCGGCGATCCACATCGCGGCAATGTAGAACACCACGCCGATGGTGTGGATCCAGAAATGCTGCTCGATCATGCGCGTCGAGTACATGCCCTTCAGATTCAGGACGCGCGGTAGCACGGAATAGATGCAACCGATCGTGATCATCGCCACCCAGCCGAGCGCGCCGGCGTGCACGTGGCCGACGGTCCAGTCGGTGTAGTGACTGAGCGCATTGACGGTCTTGATCGACATCATCGGACCCTCGAACGTGCTCATGCCATAGAACGACAGCGCAACGATCATGAACTTGAGGATCGGGTCGGTGCGCAGTTTGTCCCAGGCCCCGTTGAGGGTCATCATGCCGTTGATCATGCCGCCCCAGCTCGGCGCGAGCAGGATCAGCGAGAACACCATGCCGAGCGACTGCGCCCAGTCCGGAAGCGCGGTGTACTGCAAGTGGTGCGGGCCGGCCCACATGTAGATCGAGATCAGCGCCCAGAAATGCACGACCGACAGGCGATACGAATACACCGGTCGCTGCGCCTGCTTGGGCACGAAGTAGTACATCATGCCGAGGAAGCCGGCGGTCAGGAAAAAGCCGACCGCATTGTGGCCATACCACCACTGCACCATCGCGTCGACCGCGCCGGTGTAGATGCCGTAGGATTTCGTCGCCGACACCGGCAGCGCCAGATTGTTGAAGATGTGCAGGATCGCGACGGTCAGGATGTAGGCCGCGAAGAACCAGTTGGCGACGAAGATGTGCTTGATCTTGCGTTTCGCCAGGGTGCCGAAGAACACGACGGCGTAAGACACCCAGACCAGAGTGATCAGGATATCGATCGGCCATTCAAGTTCAGCGTATTCCTTGCCCTGGGTCATGCCCAGCGGCAGCGTGATCGCCGCCAGCACAATCACCAGGTTCCAGCCCCAGAAGGTAAACGCGGCGAGCCCGTCCGAAAACAGCCGTGCATGCGTCGTGCGCTGCACGCAGTAATAGCTGGTGGCGAACAGCGCCGAGCCACCGAACGCGAAGACCACCGCATTCGTGTGCAGCGGCCGCAGGCGCCCATAACTCAGCCACGGGATGTCGAAATTCAGGGATGGCCAATACAGCTGCGCGGCGATGATGACGCCGACGAGCATGCCGACAATGCCCCAGATCACGGTCATCACCGCGAACTGACGCACCACTTTGTCGTTGTAAAAAAGCCGGTTATCGGCCCGAGCAACACTGGACATGAACACCTCTTGGAATCTTGACGCGCCCAGTGTTTCAGCACCGGTCGCTGGGCAAATTGACACGGATCAATTGCGGTGGTGGCTCGTCGGTGGCACCCGCATATTACGGTCTGTGATTGTGGCTTTTTGTCGCTTCAAGTCGCGAGCAAAGCCGCCAACGCATCCAACCGCACTGGTTTCGCCAAGGTGTGGTCGACGCGTAGACCGCGCGTCTTGAGGTCGTGGCGGGCGGTGGCGAGGGTGGCGGTGTCGCTGCCGCTCATCAGGGCGATGGGGGAGGGCAAGCGGGCGTTCGTGAGTGACTGCACGATCTGCGCGTAGTTGTCGCCGGGCATGATCAGGTCGAGCAGCACGAGATCGGTGGGTTGCGTGATCGTGGCCTGCACTTCGGCGGGCGTGCTGGCGGTGCGCGCAGCGGCACCCAGATGCTCCAGCAACGCCGTCAGCAGGATCAGCATGTCGGGGTCGTCGTCGATCACCAGAACCTGCAAGCCGGAACTCATGGCGCAGGCGCGTTCGTGAGCGTGGCGTTCAACAGTGCCGCAAGGCGTCGGCCGGCGGTTTCCAGCCGGTTGTTCGCGACCGGGGCGTAACGTGCGACGTAAGCAGATTCGAGCACGTTGCGTTCGGGATAGAAACCGTGCTCCTGCACGATGTGGCAAGACTCTTCGGCCCAGTCGCCGGGCGCGCGCACGTACCAACTTGCGTTGACCGCGCCAGTGGCGGACGTGTCGCCGAGCAATTGCTCGGCGTGCGCGCGCGCTGTTTGTCGCATCTGCTTGATCACGTTGCTGTCCCAGTAGCCATGCAGATTGCCGCCTTCGCGGCCGTAGCGGATCTGCACGTCGTTGCCGCCGCGGTCATCGGCGTAACCGGCGTGCAGCGGTTGATGCACATCGCCGACGAAATGGATCACGAACTTCAGCGCGTTCACGCGATCGGCACGTCTGGCCTTGCGATTGGCCAATACCCGTGTCTGACGCTCGATGGCAGCCACGACGCAGTCGCCGTTGCGGCAATTGTCACTCGGTGCATAACTGCAGTCCCCGCGTCGGAAATTGACCCAATGCCAGGGCACGGTATGTCGCCACGCCGGTTCGTTGCGGGCGTCGTCGGCCCAACTGCTGACGCCGCGCATGGCATTGCTGGCGCGATCTCCGAGCAGACGTTCAACTTCAGCGCGCGCAGCAGGCGTCAGTTCGCGCGCGGCGATCTCGGCCACCACTTCATGTCCATGCGGGCCCCATGCCAAGACGCTGCCCGAAGCAACGGAGACGGCGGTGGCAAACCACAAAGCGACCAGCAGCGAACGTGGCGACATCGCGTTCAACCGGCCAGCCATGAGAATCCGGCGGCGATCGGTTTGCCGGTGGCGTCGCGGATGCCGATGTCGATGGCCGCTGCATTCATGTCGGTGTCCTGTGGCTAACCGGTAAACTATGCGGCCGACAACGCCGCGTGAAGTAAATCGTCTGGATGGATCCGATCGAGCCAGTGAATCAGCCCGACCCGAAGGG
>JAYUXS010000002.1:0-5742 GCA_043752845.1 Lysobacterales bacterium
TGGTCTTGCCGAGACCGGGCGGCCCGAAAATGAGCACGTGATCAAGCGACTGTGCGCGCCGCTTCGCAGCTTCGACAAAGATCGCCATCTGCTCGCGCACCGGCGCCTGACCGATGTATTCGGCAAGGCGTTTCGGGCGAATGCTCGCCTCGCTCGCTTCGTCTTCGCGGGTTGCGGCAGCGGAAGTAAGGCGGGTGTCGGTCATGGACAAAACGGCGCAGGCATCTTCGGCATTGCATTATGGCAGGGCAAGCGCTCGGGAATGGCGTGTGCGTCGATCCAGCGGGGTGCACCAGCCGGAGGTCAAATCTCGACTTGCGTGCCGAGTTCGATCAGGCGATTGCCGGGAATCTGGAAGAAGGTGGTGGCCGACTGGGCGTTGCGCGCCATGAACGCGAACAGCTTGT
The DNA here is from genome assembly GCA_043752845.1 of Lysobacterales bacterium. Classification (GTDB taxonomy): domain Bacteria; phylum Pseudomonadota; class Gammaproteobacteria; order Xanthomonadales; family Ahniellaceae; genus JADKHK01. The sequence continues at coordinate 408 of JAYUXS010000002.1, forward strand.
CGCGCCAGATCGGCATCCCGTGATCTTCCGTGGCAATCAGCGTTTCACGTGACAGGAAGAAGGTGGTGTCCATCATTTCGAACGGCAAGCCGCAGGTTTCGCACGACTCCAGCGTCTTTGGCACATTCGGCGCTTCGGTAAAGCCGAAACGCAGGTATATCGCATAGAATTCGTGTCCGAGCGGTTCGACCGAAATGCGCTGACCTGGCTCGGCCAATGGCGTCTCCACGGTCTCGACCGTCAACAACACGTTGCGGTCATGCAGCACTTTGTTGTGCTTGAGATTGTGCAACATCGCGTGCGGCACGCTGTCCTGGTTCGCGGCCATGAAAATCGCTGTGCCCGGCACACGCAGCGGCGGATGTGCCGCGATCGAGGCGATGAATGGCTTCAGCGCCAATCCTTCCTTCTTCATCTGCGCGACGACCAGCGTGCGGCCCTTGCGCCAGGTCGACATCAGCAGGAACAGGAAGGCACCGAGCACCAGCGGAAACCAGCCGCCGTCGGGAATCTTCACGGCATTTGCCGCAAAGAACGCGCCGTCGATGGTGATGAACACGATGCCAACGGCAACCACGACCCACTTCGGCCACTTCCACATCATGCGTGCGACGATGAGCGCCAGAATGGTGTCGATCAGCATCGTGCCGGTCACTGCGATGCCGTAAGCCGCCGCAAGATTGCTCGAGGTTTCGAAGCCGATGACGACCAGCACGATCGCGACCAGCAGGAATCGGTTGACCCACGGCACGAAGATCTGCCCGAGCGTTTCGTCCGAGGTGTGCTTGATCTGCATGCGTGGCGCGAAGCCGAGCTGCACCGCTTGTCGGGTGACCGAAAACGCGCCGGAAATCACGGCCTGTGACGCGATGACCGCCGCCGCAGTGGAGAGCGCGATCATCGGATACAAGGCCCAATCGGGTGCCAGCAGATAGAACGGATTGGTCGCCGCCGCCGGATGCGCGAGGATCAGCGCGCCTTGACCGAGATAATTCAGCACCAGGCCCGGAAACACGATCCAGTACCAGGCGATTCGGATCGGACCGGCGCCGAAATGGCCCATATCGGCGTACACCGCTTCCGCACCCGTGATTGCGAGCACCACGGTGCCGAGTGCAAAGAAAGAAGTGAGCGGGTGCGCGGCGAAAAACAGCACGCCATACCAGGGATTCAAGGATTTCAGGATGGTCGGATACTCATGGATCTCGGCGACACCGAGCGCTGCAAGCACCACAAACCAGACGATCATCACCGGGCCGAAAACCGCGCCGACCTTGGCTGTTCCACTGCGCTGGAACGCGAACAGTCCGACGACGACGACAAGGGTGATCGGCACGACATATTGGCCGAACGCAGGCGCCGCGACCTTGAGCCCTTCGACCGCACCGAGGATGGTCATGGCTGGCGTGATCACGCCGTCGCCATAGAACAAGGCAGCGCCCAAAAGCGCGAGCACGATGATGAACCGACGCGCTCGCTTGTTCTCGCCAACGGCGCGCATGGCCAGGGCCATCATCGCCATGATGCCGCCTTCACCGCGGTTGTCGGCGCGCATGATGAAAATCACGTATTTGATGGCGACAACAAGAATCAGCGACCAGAAGACCAGCGATAGCACGCCGAAGACGTTGGTCTCGTTGAGTGCCATCGCATGCGGGCCATGAAAAGCTTCGCGCATGGTGTAAAGCGGACTGGTGCCGATGTCGCCGAAGACGACGCCGACCGCAGCGACGGCTAGGCCGACTGCGCCGCCCGCCTTGTGTTGCCCGTTGGCATTACTCATCGAACCGACCCATAAAACCCGAAGCAAACCCGCTACAGCCCGGACGAGGGCGGCGTAGTGTACAGACGAACTTCAGGTGCGCAACGCGGCTTTCAATGCTTTGCGAATGATGGCTTCGGCACTGTCACCGGGTTCGGCGGCATCTTTCAGCAGCCTCGCGACTTCTACCGGCTTGTAGCCGAACTGCTCAAGTGCCGCAGAAGCTTCGGCTACCGGATCATTCCCAACCATCTTCACGCCGCCCACACTGGCCGGCGCAAGGCCGGCGCCGAGCTTGTCGCGCAACTCGACGACGATGCGTTCGGCGGTCTTCTTGCCGATACCGGGAATGCGGGTCAAGGCGCTCAGGTCGGCCTGCGCGACCATGCGCGAGAAGTCGTTGGTGGACACCCCGGACAGGATCGACAACGCCGTCTTGGCGCCGATGCCGCTGACCTTGAGCAAGGTGCGGAACAGACGTCGCTCGCCTTCGGTCTGGAATCCGTAAAGGTTGACCGCGTCTTCCTTCTGCGCGTAGTGCGTGATCAAGGTCACTTCACGGCCGAGTTCCGGCAATTCGTAAAAGGTCGACATCGGCGCTTCGAGTTCATAGCCGACGCCGTTCACGTCGACCATCAAGGCCGGCGGTGCCTTCATCACCAACACGCCACGCAAGCGTCCGATCATCGTCTTCTCCAGGCAGCCCGCGGAATTCCGAGGCGCGTGAGACTGGCGCGGGTATGCGCGTGCGTCAATGCGATTGCGAGCGCATCGGCGGCATCGGCCTGCAACTTGCCGGGCAGCGACAGCAGCACACCGACCATGTGCTGCACCTGGGTCTTGTCGCCGGCACCGCTGCCGACCACCGACTGTTTCACTTCCTTGGCCGAATACTCGGTCAAGGCCAACCCCTTGCCGACCACCGCAACAATCGCCGCGCCCCGCGCTTGCCCGAGCTTCAAGGCCGAATCCGGATTGCGCGCCATGAACACGCGCTCGATCGCGACCTCGGCTGGTTTGTATTCCTCAAGGATGCCGCCGATCTCGTCGTAGATCTGCTTCAGCCGCAGATGAAAGGTCTCGTTGTCGAGCAACTTCAGTGCCGTATGGAATACATGCACGCAACGCCCATCCGGCAGCGCATCGATGATGCCAATGCCGGTGCGCTGCGAGCCGGGATCAATACCGAGGATGCGGGTCATGCCGACACCGCCGCGTTCCCGTCACCCTGCATGCCGTTGCGGTGCTGGATGTTCGTCCACTTGGAATGATCGGCCATATCGCAACTTCGTAAAACGAATGGGACGCGATTGTAGTCGCGCCCCTGACCGCCTCAAAGCAATGATTGACTCAAGCCGCGAGCGCCTGCGGTGCCGCCGCGAAATCGATTTCTGTGCGGGCGATGTGGTTGGTGTAATTCGTGCACTTCGAGGATGAGTGCATCGCTCAAACCCTGCGCCGCGAACGCGTCGAGTTCGGCCGTCGGTACCAGGCCGCGCGTCTCGACGATGCGCTTGACGAGCTGCAGCAGGGCGCGATCGACCGCCTCGAAGCCCTCCTGCAGCGATTTCGCGTGAACACCCAGATGTTTCATGCCGGGCCGCTTTGCGGCGTCAATGATTTCGCGCCCGAACAGGGCCGTGGCCAGTTGCATTTGCTGCAGCACGGCCCGTTGCGCGTCGAGCACGCGGACGCCAGCGCGATCGACGTCACCGAACCGAGCCTGCTGTTCTACCCACGGCCGTTCGCGCATCGCTTCATCAGCGATACCGAGCGCGGTGCCGACATGGCCTGTGCCTTCGTGCAATTCGGCGAAGACGCACGCAACCCCTTGACCGCTGCCTTGCCCGCATTCGTGTGCCTGCCGCTGCGCGCGCTCGATGGCGCCGACGCCTTGCTGGGTCTACTGTTTCGCGAAGCGTTCGGGCAACGCTGCGGCCGCCAGCTCGTCGTCGACCGCTTGTTCGAGGTCGTGCTGATCCAGATCCTGCTGCAGCTGATGGCGGACGCACCCGAGCGCAGCGAATTGCTCGCCGGGCTCGCGCACCCGCAATTGAGTCTCGCGCTGGTTGCGATGCACGGCGACCCGGCGCGTCCTTGGACGCTGGCCTCGCTCGCCGCCAGCGCCGCCTTGTCGCGCGCGTTCAAGGCGCGCACCGGTAAGTCGCCTCGGGCATGGAAGCAACCCGCGGCGACCTGAGACTTGGACTACGATCACCTTTGGCCAAGGAATTCGCGCATGACTTCGAACTCAACATCGGCGCGAACATGACCCCGCCGATCAAGCGACCCCGTCGCCCACCGATCGCCATCGCCGACCTGCGCGGCATCGCGCAACTGGCGACACAGGCGACGCGCGGCATCACCTCGGTCAGTGAGGGCGTGCATCAATCGATCTGGCAGACCCTGGGCGCGCCGGGCGGCGCCCAACCTGGACAAGCGCGGGGCATTACCGGCCTCGTGTATCGCAGCATTCACGGCATCACCGATCTCGTCGGACGCAGTGTCGACGGAGCGCTCGCAGCGCTGCATGCGCGCATCGATGGCGACCCCGACGGCGCACCCGAATCCGCAGCGCGCATCGCGATGTTGTCGGCTCTCGGCGGTGTCATGGGCGATCATCTCGTGGCCAGCGGCAATCCCCTGGCGCTGCCGATGACGCTGCGGCATCGGCAACGGGTACTGGATGCGACCGCGGCGCGCTCATTGCCCGATGCTCGCGGAAAAATCCTGGTGATGATCCACGGCCTGTGCATGAACGATCTGCAATGGCGCGGACAACATGACGGCGGCATCGTCGATCACGGCAACGATCTGGCGCGGTCGCTCGGCTACACGCCGCTGTATCTGCGCTACAACTCCGGACGGCACGTGTCGCAGAACGGACGCGAACTGTCGCAGCGACTCGAACAACTCCTCTCGCATTGGCCGGTGCCGGTCGAGGAAATCAGCTTCATCGGACACAGCATGGGCGGACTGGTCGCGCGCAGCGCCTGTCATCACAGCGAGCGCGAGTCACGACAGTGGCGACAACGCGTGCGCAACATCGTCTTCCTCGGCACACCACATCATGGCGCGCCATTGGAACGCGCCGGCCAGTGGATCGATGCCTTGCTGGCGCGGACTGCGTACACGGCGCCTTTCGCCGCACTCGGGCAATTGCGCAGCGCTGGCATTACCGATCTGCGTCATGGTCATGTCCGCGACGAGGACGCTCAAGGAGCGAATCGCTTCGCATCCAGCGCTGATCAGCGCCTGCACTTGCCGCTACCCGACGACATCGCCTGTTTCAGCATCGCCGCGACGCTATCGGCGCAACGCGGCCCGCTGGCGGAGCGCCTGATCGGCGACGGACTGGTGCCCTTGCGCAGCGCGCTCGGTCAGCATGACGATCCCGACCGCGACCTCGGCCTGCATCAACACGCGCACTGGATCAGCTATCGCACTGGCCACATCGAGCTGCTGCACCGACCGCAAGTGACGGCGCAGATCGAACGTTGGCTGGGCGGCTGAATCTATTCAGCCTTCGAATCCGTTGCTGAACAGCAGCACCGGAATCACCAGCGTGCTTTC
>JAYUXS010000003.1:0-2396 GCA_043752845.1 Lysobacterales bacterium
CCGGACTGGTGCGTATCGCCGACGCCGGCCTGTGCACGCATGCCGACGCCGCGCGCTTCTATTCGCACCGTCGCGATCAACGCACCGGGCGCATGGCGACGCTGATCTGGCGCTCGCCGTCCAACGTGTCCTGAATCCTCACCAGAACGCCGAAATCCCGGCGACACCGATGGCGCCATGCACGCGCGCGACTGGCCAATCGTCGGGCGCAAGCCCACCGAGTGCATAGGCCGGCAGGTCGGTTGATTCGAGCAGGTCCTGGAAACCCGACCAGCCGATGCCTGGCGCGCCCGGGTGCGATGACGTCGGCGCGATCGGCGAAATCACCACGAAATCGGCGGCGATGGCTTCGGCCAAGGCAAGTTCGGCGCGATCGTGACAGGACGCAGCGATCAGAAATCCACTCGGCACAACGGGTCGCGACGTCAACTTGCACAGGCGCGCCGACGACAAATGCACGCCGTCGGCAGCGAGTTCAATCGCGAGCGCGGGCTCGGTATTGAGCAGCAAGCGCGCGCCATAATCCTGTGTCAGCACGCGCAGACGCAAAGCGACCTCGCGGTAAGTGGTTGCGTCCAAATCCGGCGCACGCCATTGCACGAGACGAATGCCGCGCGCCATTCCCGCTTCGACGCGCGCCAGAAAATCGGGGATCGGCGTCGTCCGTGGATCATGCGCAATCGCATAGTGATTCGGCAGCGCCAGCGTGCGCGCCACCGGAATGTCGGCGTCGCAAAGCGACAGCTTCAGGGCTTCGTCGGGCGTACACCAGCGTATCGCGGCGTGTTCGTACGCCACCGCCACACCCGTGAAACCGAGTACGCGCCAGATCTCCAAGATCAACGGCCCGCTTACGCGCTGACGACGCACGCGCATGAAGCGCACCGCGGCACCGACATCGATGCCGAGCTCTTCCCGCAGTTCGCGGCGGAGCGCATCGTGCGCGTGCTCGCCGGGTTCGATCTTGCCGCCTGGAAATTCCCATCGGCCGGCATGCTGCTTGCCCTCCGGACGCTGTGCCAACAGCACGCGCCCGGACCCATCCTCGATCACGGCGGCGACGACGATCATGCCGGTGCCGCGTGCTTCATGCCTGGACAGGAGATCCGCCGATCAGGCGATCTGACCGTGGCATTGCTTGAACTTCTTGCCGGACCCGCAGGGGCAGGGATCGTTGCGCCCGACTTTCGGCATCTTCGCCGCAGCCTGGACCTGCGCCGCTTCTTCCTCGACGCCGTAGTTGCCGGTGTCCGGATGCTGGAATTCGAGCGCGCCACTCTGCTTCTGCGCCTGCGCCTGCTGCTGCTGTTCCATGCGCACCACTTCGTCTTCGCTTTGCACTCGCACGCGCGCGAGGATGGCGACGGTTTCCTGCTTCACGCGATCGAGCATCTGCGTGAATAGCTCGAAGGCTTCGCGCTTGTATTCCTGCTTCGGCTGCTTCTGGGCATAACCGCGCAAATGGATGCCCTGACGCAGGTAGTCCATGTTCGCGAGATGATCACGCCACTGCGTGTCAAGCACACGCAACAAGAAGTGTTTTTCGACCGCACGCATGAACTCGCCGCCCATGCTGGTCTCCTTCTCGCGGAAGTAGCGATCGACGTCTTCGTGCACTTTCTGCACCAGCGCGCTTTCCTCGAGATCTTCGTGCGCGTCGAGATGACGCTGCACATCGATCTGCATGCCGAGATCGGTGTTCAGGGAGCGCTCGAGGCCTTCGACGTCCCACTGGTCGGCGATGCTGTTGGCCGGAATGAAACGTCGCGAGATGCCTTCGACGACATCGACGCGCAAGCTGTCGATCGTCTCTTTCACGTCGGCCGGATCCAGCAATTCGTTGCGTTGGGTGTAGATCACCTTGCGCTGGTCGTTGGCGACATCGTCGTACTCGAGCAGGCTCTTGCGGGTGTCGAAGTTGTGCGCTTCGACCTTGCGCTGCGCCTTTTCGATCTGGCGCGAGACCAGACGATCCTCAAGCGCATCGTCGTCTTTCATGCCGAACACCTGCATCCACTTCGTCACCCAGTCCGGCGCGAAGATGCGCATCAGATTGTCCTGCAGCGAAAGGAAGAAGCGACTGGAACCGGCGTCGCCCTGGCGACCGGAACGGCCACGCAGTTGGTTGTCGATGCGCCGCGATTCGTGACGTTCGCTGCCAACGATATGCAAGCCTCCGGCTTGCAGCACTTCGTCATGTCGCTTTTGCCATTCGACCTTGACCTGTGCGCGTTCGGCGTCGGTGACCTCTGGCGGCAGCGTGGCGAGTTCGGCGTCGAGATTGCCGCCCAGAACGATGTCGGTACCGCGACCGGCCATGTTCGTGGCGATCGTCACAGCACCAGGACGACCGGCCTGGGCAACGATGTGTGCTTCGCGCTCATGCTGCTTGGCGT
>JAYUXS010000004.1:0-5740 GCA_043752845.1 Lysobacterales bacterium
CATGAGCAATGAACAGGTAGCAAGCTGCACGTGACAGTGCGCTTGTATTTCGCGATCGCTTTCGCCGTAGCCGGTGATGACAAACCTTGGCCGGGGAACGTGACGGCCAGAAGATCGCATCGGCCTCGGGTTCGCATCAGTGTTGATGCCCGTCGTCATGCGCCGGCTGCGGCGCCTCAATTGCGTCGTCGGTCACCGCATCGGCCATGGGGTCGTCCGCTGGCTCCAACGACGAGCGCGCGGTGTCCGCAGCGTGAGCATCGGCACCGTGCGTGCCGGCCATGCCGGACGTATTCGCCGCGTCGTGAGGCACGCTTTCACCGCCGCCATGATCGTGCCCGCCACTTGCGCCCACGAGTTCGTCGTAGCGCGACTTTGTCATCTGCGGAAATTGCTGCAGCAGTGCGACCATGCCCCAGATGTAGCGGTCATCCATGCTCTTGCCCCAGGCGGGCATGCCGCTCATCTTGACGCCGTGCTTGATCACCCAGAACGCTTCACGCGGATCCACGGCGCCGAGCTCGGGCCAGGTCGGGGGCGTCGGGTAAAGCCCGAGGCTGAGTTCGGTATCGGAATTGCCTGGGCTCAGGTGGCAGGTCACGCACATCGCGTTGTAGTTGCCGGCACCGCTTCGAATCAGCGCCGCATCGTCCAGCGCGGGAACCTCGACGCTGGCCGCACGCGTGCCGATCGAGCGTCCGCGCACGGTCTCCATCAGGCGATGGGTGATCCGCCAGTGCGGCTCGTCGGCGGCCACGTTGAACGCCCCGAACCAGACGAACGCGCCGGCGCCGATGACGCCCACGGCGAAAAGCATCAGCAAGACCTTGAACAGTTTCATGATGATCGCCTACGAGCCGTGCTTCATGGTGGAGTGATCAACGGGTTTCGCTTCCAGCGTGGGTGCCGGCCCCGGCGGTGGACCTCGGCGTGCAGGTGACCCGAAATCGGGATCTGAGCTCACGCGATGCGCCATCGTCGCCTTGGGATTTGGATACCAGCCGGGATCGCTGTAGTCGCCACGCGCCAGGTCATCGCGCACCTTGATCACGGTAAACATGCCGCCCATTTCCAGGTTCCCGTGCGGACCCTTGCCCATCATCATCGGCAGCGTGTTCTCCGGTCCTTTCATGTGGCCAGAATCAGTGTGGTCCTGATGCTCAGCCATGCCGCCTTTGCCCATGGCCATGTAGCCCGGCAGCAGTTTGCGAATCTCGTCCTCGACACCAGATTGGTCGACACCCAGTGTGTTCGGAATCTCGTGCCCCATCGCGTTCATCGTGTGGTGCGACATGTGGCAATGGAACGCCCAGTCGCCCGGCACAGCGGTGAATTCCAAGTCGCGCGTTTGACCGACGCCGACGATCTCGGTGACCTCGGAGCGCCACTGCGACTTCGGCCAGCGCCCGCCGTCTGAACCGGTGACGTGAAACTGCACGCCATGCATGTGGATCGGATGGTTCCACATCGACAAGTTCCCAACGCGCACACGCACGCGTTCGCCGGTGCGCGCGACCATCGACTCGATCGCCGGGAACACCTTGCTGTTGAAGGTCCACAGATCGAAGTTCTGCATCACCGACGGATCCGGTCGATAGGTGCCTGGATGCAATGCCCAGTTGTGCAACAGAACCACATAGTCGCGATCGACTGCGTACGAGTCGCCGTCTTTCGGATGAATGATGAACATCCCCATCATGCCGACCGCAAGCTGCACCATCTCGTCGGCATGCGGGTGATACATGTGCGTGCCGTGCTGCTTGAGCGTGAATTCATAGACATAGGTCTCGCCCGGTTGAATGTGGGGCTGCGACAGGCCGCCGACGCCATCCATGCCGCTCGGCAACAGAATGCCGTGCCAATGCACGCTGGTGTGCTCGGGCAACCGATTGGTGACGTAGATGCGCACGCGGTCGCCCTCGACCGCTTCGATCGTCGGCCCCGGCGTGGTGCCGTTGTATCCCCAACACTTGGCGCGACTACCCGGCGCGAATTCGTGTTCGATTTCCTCAGCGACGAGATGAAACTCTTTGACCCCATCGACCAGCTTGTAAGGCAGTGTCCAGCCGTTGAGCGTGCGCACGGGCGTGTAGCCAGCGTTGCGCGCAGCTTGTGGCTCGCGGGCGTTGGTCGCCGCAGGCGTGGGCGCAACCGCTTCGGGCATCACATGCCCGCTGTGGTCTTGAGCCAACGTGCGTTGACCGAAGAGAGCGAGCGGCGCAATGGCGCCAGCGCTGGCGAACTGCACCCAGTGGCGTCGTGAAAGGTTCATGGGGTATCTCCGTGTTCGTGAGTCGAATGCGTGTCCGGGTCGGGTTCGGCGGCGTCTTCCTCGGTTTCGTCAGATGGAGCGACGTCAGGTGGAGCCATCCTGTGCCCGGCGTGCGGATCCGAACTCTCGGCCGGTTTCATGCCATGCATCGAGTGATCCATGGGCGGCGATTCGGCTGCCGGAAGGATCGCTTCGACGCCGATCGTGCCAGGCAGATCTGAAGCGTCATCGGGCAGTTCGCCACCGATCTGCTGCTTCAACTCGGCCCGAGCGATCCAGTAGTCGCGCACCGCTTCCAGGTATTCCTGATAGGCATCGTATTCATCCTGCTTTGCGACGATCAGTTCAAACACGCCCATGAGCATGAAGTTCGTCTGCTCCTGTGATCGCGCGACGATGGCTTCGCGGCTGGGCAATAGCGCAGTGCGATAGCGCTCCGCGATATCGTGGCTGAGGCGCAATTGGTCGAGCGCCAGTCGCGTACCGTTCTGCACGCTGAGGGTCAGCGCATCGAACTCCGAGCGCGCGGTCAGAAGCTCCGCTCGTGCGCGTGCCAGCGCGCCCTGACCTTGATTGAAGATCGGCAGTGCCAGCGCCAGGGTGGGTCCTCGGAGCTCGCTGCCATCCACCTCATCCTCGCGCTCATAGCCGATGTCGATCGATCCCAACCAACGCCATCGCCGCGTCACGCCGAGCAGATCCTCGCGCTGTGTCACTGATTGCTGGGCTGCGACGAGATCCAGCCGTTGCGACCGCGCGAGATCCACGAGCGCTACGGTGTCCATCTCGATCACGGGCGGGGATGGCAGTTGCTGCAGCGTGTTCCAGGCACCATTGCTGGGGACGCCGAGCAGATTGGCGAGTTGGCTGCGGGCGCGGTCGGCTTCGGCTTCAGCCCGCACGGCGTCGATGCGCGCCCGCACGCTCGCCGCACGCTCTTGTTCCAACTGCAGCCGATTGATATTGCCCGCATCAAAGAAGTGTTGCGCGAGGTCGGCCGAAGCTTGGGCGGAAGTTGCCACCGCGTCGCGCATCTGGGCGACCAGTGTCGCGCCGACGGACGTGTACCACGCCGTTTCGACATCCTTCGCAAGCACCAGCAATTCAGCCGCGACGACGTTCTGGATTCGTGCCAACTCCGCCGTCGCAAACCGTTTGCGTGCCGGCAACAACAGAAGCTCCGAGAACCCAAGCGACAAACCCCGCGTGATTTGCGCGCCTGGGCCAGTCCGCGGATCCAGCTTTGCATAACCCAAAGTCGGGTTGGAGACACGTCGGGCGTCTTCCAGTTCGGCGCGACTGAGGCCGATGCGCGCATAGACCTCCTGCATGCGCGGGTTGTGAATGAAAGCGATGCGAATGGCATCGTCGACGCTGAGTGGCTTGGTGGGAACGTCGGCCTCCGCGGTCGATCCCGCGGCAGCGGGACCCGGACGATAGGTTGGTGCGATGCCGAGTCTGGCTTCGACCGCAGCGCTGGTTTCGGCGTAGCCGCGTTCCGGCGGCAAGCTGGCGCAGGCGGCCAGCGCCATCGCGGCCACAACGGAGGCAGCGAGACGAATTGGATATTGCATGTTGGACTCCTCGGAGGCAGAACGCGGAGGCGTCTGCCAGCCTGCCGCGCGAAGCGCGGAAACGAACATACACCGACCGAAGTGCTTGGCCGGTGCAACTCAGGGATACGAGCGAGTCAAATGGTGGGGGGTCTAAACGGTGGTGTCGACGGCAAGACCTGCGATCGATGGACGGACGCCGCGGCTGGCATGCGAGCCACGAATTGAGGGATCGGTGGCGATAATGCAAACAGCAACGCGGGCGGAAGCACGCAGCCACATTGGCAAATCGTCCCATTGCAGCAAGCTCCCGCGATCTCCGGAGGAGCGGTCGTTGTGTCGCTCGTCGAACCCATCTCCGCAGTCATCTGCGAATGATGCATGTCGTGGTGGTCATGTCCCTGCTGGGCTGGATCGGCGATGGCGGCGTGTTCGACGTGCGCCGTCGCGTGCCCCATGTTGTGGCTCATGGCCGCCATCGCCCATGGCGCGACGATTGCGTTGAGCAAGAGCGACGCGATCAGAAGCCAGTGGAGGAAGCGCGGATACATGATGAAGCAAGACTGCGCTCGGTTCGCGAAAGTTGCAACTGCGGCGATGAAAGGAATTTAGTCATTGCGCGTCCGCGCGACGCGATGCACGTCGATCGCGCATTCTCGCAACTCATCTGATCGAACGCGTTCACCACGCTGCCGATTGCGAGTCGCTTTTTCCGGGACCCACTGCGCCATTCGCCGCCGAGCAGCGCTTGCACCGTCAGGCCGACGGACTCATCCACCTGCAAATGTTCGGCAAACGCCGAGGCGAGCCGGTTGTAGGCGATGCGCTCGTGTGCCACGGCCACGCCAATGTCGCGCATCTCCGTGGACAGGTTCGCGGCCGAGGCCACCATCGTCGCGACCTCCAGTGAGTGCAGCGCGAGTCCACCGGCCTGCGCGTGATGTGTTGGCGCTCGTCCAAAATTGACCCTCTGGTCAATTGTCAGCACGCGTCAACATGTCGCAGTGCTGAAGGAACTGTGCATCGCAGGGGGTGTTCGTGTGCGCCAGTATCCTGAGCAGAAGCGCCGCACGCCGACGCGCAACCACCAGTTCTCTGCACCTCTCCGCTTCGGATTACCTCAATCAACGCGACGCCAGCACCGTGCGCACGAATGCCGCGTTGCTAGCGGTGCTGTTCATGAGTTCGGTGACCCGCGAGGCAATAACGGACTGATCTGACCCGCCGGCCTCACAGGCCTTGATCGCCGCGTCGTGGGCGGCACGCACATCTGCGCCGGTGATCTCGTAGCCGAAGCCGTGGGCGATCCAGTGCAGAGCGAACAGCGCGCAGTTCTGGGCAAACATCGGTCGCGACGTCGAGAAATCGCGCGCGGCGCGGATCAGGGTCAGCGGATCAGTCGGGCTGAGTGCGGCGAGTTCGATCGCAATGTCGAACAGTTCGGCATCCTTGGCGGCGGCGAACCACTTGCCTTCGCTGCCGGGATGTTGCGCGACGAGGTCGCGCAGGATGTCGCTCTCACTCTTGTGCGGATAGCGCTTCGCGATCGCGCGGAAGGTCGCGAGATTGGTTTGGCCGACATTTGCTGTCAGCGCGTATTGATCGTAGGCATCGTCGACCCGACCCATCGACAACAGAATCGATTCGCAAGTCGCGGCGACGCGCGACCACGGCATGTTCTGGCCTTCGGAATCCTGTGCGTAACGCAAGGCATCTTCCGACTTGCCCTGAGCCAACAATGCCTTGACCGCCCACTCGCGGTAATGCCAAAGCGGCGCGCGTGCCGTGGCCACCAGGGCGAGCAGTTCCTCATGGCGGCCGGCTGCGTGCAACGATGCCAGGACGATGATTGTGCCCTTGAAGTATCCAAAACCGGATCGATCGTTCCACGCCGTGTGCACGATAGGCAGAAAGC
>JAYUXS010000005.1:0-5739 GCA_043752845.1 Lysobacterales bacterium
ATGACTGGTGGCACGTCGACAATGTGCGCATCGAGAAGGTCGGTGCCGACGCGCCTTTCCTGTTCAGCCTGAGCAATGTCGTGTCGAGTTCTCCGACGCTCGGCGGCGCCACACTTTTGCCAAACCTGCTGAAGATCAATGGCCTCGCGCTTGACGGCAGCGTCAACAGCGACCGACGCTTGCTGTTGCACGGCAGCTACAACGCGGCTCTCGCGAGCACCTGCGGTTCGTTGACAGGGAGCAGCGGTGCCTTCGTGATGAGCATGAGCACGAACACGAACGGCTGTACCTGGCTCAAGGGCGTCGCAGGCGCGGACGGTTACGGCATTGCCGCGGATGCGACCGGCAACGTCTACGCTACCGGCGGCTTTGTTGGAACTGCGACTTTCTTCAACGATCCGGGCGGCACCCTGCAAGCGACCGGGGCAAGCAATCCCGACGTTTACATCGCATCCCTGACGCGCGAAGGCAACTGGCGCTGGGCCACGGGTGGCGGCAATCTCGATGCGGTCACCGGCATTCCGGCACGGGCCGGTGGCGGCGGTGTGGATCGCGGTCTGAGCCTGACCACGGACGGCGTCGGTACGGTCTTTGTTGGCGGCAGTTTCCAGTCGGTGGCACAGTTCGGCATCAGCGACACCCTGACCGCGGTCGGTGGCGATGACGGCTTCGTGCTCAACCTCGGCACCGACGGCCGCTTCTTCCAGGAGGAAGCCTGGATTGCAGGCGTGCCCCTGGTGCCGCCCCCGAACGCCGAACTCGGCAATCTGGTCTACACGCCGGAATTCATCCGCAACGGCGCGCCCTTCGACGCCTTCGCCGCCAAGATCTTCCTGTGGACCAAGGTCTCCGGACAGAATGCGCAACTGATTCCATTGCAGCCCTCGGAAGCGATCGAGGTGCGTTGGCGCGTGATCGGCGCGTCGCTGGAGTCGAGCGCGCGCGTCAGCAGCCTCGGCAATATCGCCTGGCCGACGGCGCCCTGCGCCGACAATGCCCAGACCAATTGCTATCAGGTGCATGTGGTCGGGGCGCCGGTGAACGCCGAGCCCGCCACCGGCGACTTCAAGATCATGGAGTTGATCAACCCGGTCAGCGGCGGCAGTGGCGCGACGGTGAGTTCCGGTCGCTTCGGTGCGACGCGCGCCGGCACCAGCACGATTGTCTACATCAATGGACCGACGCTCGATCCGCTGACCTATCCGACCCAGGTCGAGATCGTGCGCTCTTTGCCTTACAGCACGGTGCCGATGTTCACCGACAATGTGCTGGCCGAAATCGGTCAACGCATCGTCGACGCGCATCACGATGAGCCCGGTCGCACCGGTTACGTCGTCAACGAACGGGCTTATTACGATGGCGCCGGTGGCGATGCCGCCTATTCGCGTGCCAGTCGTACTGGCGCGATCATTCCGGTGAACCGCTACAGCATCGCGCGGCCGCAGGACCAGGACCGCGACCTCGTCGTCGCCTGGTATCACCGCAAGGCCAAGGGCGTGTATTGGCCGGAAAAGGCAGTGCGCTACCAGCCGCATTGGCCGTTCGATCCGGACCGCATCATCGTCGCCAGCCAGCAAGGTGGCGAGACGCTCGGGCAGTCGCCACTGAATCCATTGCAGTTCCCGTCGGTCAAGATCTACATCCAGAACGATGTCAATCTGCCCGGCTTCAATCCGAACGACGAACATGCGTTGATGGCACCGTCGTCGACCGGTACCGGTGTCGATGCGGCGTTCGCCTTGCGTTCGGATTTCGGCAGCGGACTGGAGGGTGATCAGTCCGCGGCCTCCGATCCCTATGTGCTGGTCAAGTATTTCCATACCGCAACGGCGCTATGGCGCTTCCGCGTGTTCAAGGTGCTCGCCACCGGCGCCGGCTTCGAATCGTTCCGTTTTCCGGGGATCGCCGGCACCACGGTGTCACCGCCGTATCCGGTGCGACTGCTGCCGGGCTGTTCGGAATCCTTTGTGCTCGGCCAAGCGGTCGACGAACAGCCACCTCCGCCGTTCTTCCAGGACTACAAGAACCAGTTGTGGGCCAAGTCGGCCGGCAGCGGTTCGGTGCATTATTTCTATCCGGCACAGGCCGGCTACTTCACCGATCTCGACAACAATGACGAGAACGATCTGAGCACCGGGGACTGCGTGCCCTGGCTCGCGCGCCTGCCCGAAAGTGAAGGCGGCACGGTATCGCCGCTCGATCCGATCCTGGTCCGCTACGACATCACCTGGCCGGAGTCGAGTCCGTTGCTGATCAGCGGCGAAACCCTGCTGACGCCGAAACGCGGTCTGCCGGATATTCTCAATCAGGCCTCGGTCGCCGTCGTTTACGACGACATTCAGGACACGCAACCGAACGCATTGCCGAGCGATACCCTGGCGCAACTGCTTGATCCATTGAACCCGCGGTTCGTCGCGTTAACCGCGGTGCCGGCGAGCATTGCCACCGAGTTTCAGACCGATGGCACCAACGCCATCCTCGGCTCGGCCGACGGCGTGATCAAATTACCGGCATCCATCCGCACCCGATTGCGCTTTGAGCCGATCAACAAGCGTCTGGTGCTGAAGGGCCTCCTCGACGAAAGCGGTGCGGGCGAACCGTTCCTGCTGCTGAATGTGCTGTCCAAACGCGACCGGGTCGCGCTCAAGCGGATCAACGGCGGTGATGGCAACGAGGAAAGCGGCTACACCGGCAAGTGTGCGACTGCCGCGAACGGGTGCAACTGGGATCAGGCGGTGGAAGCGCTGTTCCGCAAGTCACGCAACCCGCAGAACATCGGCGGCATCTGCCTCGCCTCGCATCTCAACGAGCAACGCGTACGCATCTGTGACCAGTCTCGTGCGGTCAGCGACAGCGATGTGTTGATCGGATTCCAGGATATCAACAACGACTTCGTGCTCGAACCGTTCACCGCGACCGGCGTCAATGCCGCGCTGTCAGCGGGCCTGTCCCAGGGCAGCGGCTACATGACGATCGCCTTCAACAATGATGCTTCGCTGAATCCGTTGCCGGTCAGTCTCGAAGTGATCAAGGTCGGCTGCCTGACCTCGCCGCCGCCGCCGCAGCCGGCGACGCTGATCAAGACCTATCAGGGTCAAATCAATGTCATTTCGCCGGAGAACATCTTCGACGAGCAACTGGTGCTGCGCCACAGCGGCGACTTCGGCGGCAATCCGGACGCGCTCGAATTCGAGTGGTTCTTCCATCCCGACACCGGCGAAGGACCGCCGTCGCCGTTGCCGGATCCGGCCACCGGCCAACTCAATGGCTGGATTCAGTTCCCGGTCAGCGATCCGCAGGGCCAGGTCGAGATCAGCATCGAAGGCGCGAACATCCAGACGCTGTCGGACAACTGGTATCTGGTGCGCTATCGCGGCCTGCCGACCTGCAACAACACCACCGGCTGGAGTCTGTGGGCCGGGCAGCCGGGCGGCACGCCGCTGAACGAAGCGGCGCAACTTGCAGAGGGCTGGGTCAAGCGCGTGCTCGACCGCCTGAATCCGTTCGAAGCGCGCGTACAGAATTTCGGTCAGTCGGCGACCAACAACTACGCCAGCATGCTGATCCAGCTCGGCGAACGGTACGAAGGGCCGATCGCGCTCAACAACGACCCCAACAACATCAACAACTTTGGCTTGATCGAGGCCTACACCACGGTCATGCGTCGCGCCTTGCAGTTGTCGGTCGGGTCAACACCGCCGGTCGACTACGGCCCGGCGAATGCCGCGATCCTGTTGGTCGCTTCGCGCCTCGTTGACTTCTACACACTGCTCGGCAACGAAGCCTATGCCGACGCCCAGGATCCAACCATCGGCATCACCACCAATGACGGCAATTTCTCGCTGGCGCCGAGCATCTTCAACTTCCAGAACCAGGTCGACGGCCTGCTCTCGGAGGAACTGGTGTTGCTGCGCGGTCGTGACAGCACGTCCGGGCCGATCGCGGCACGCCCGGTGTACAACCGTTTCTTCTGGAATTTCACGACCGGTGACGGCGAAGTCGCGTATGCGCTGAGCTACAACGTGTCCGACCAGAACGGCAGCGGCGTGATCGACGAAAGCGACGCCCGCGTCATGTTCCCGCAGGGTCATGGCGACGCCTGGGGCCATTACCTGACCGCATCGACGATCTACTACGAGTTGTTGCGTCACCCGTTCTTCTCGTGGAATCCGCAGACCGAGTCGATCTCGGTCGCCGGCGCACCGATCGACGTCGACTTCCTCGACGAGCGCCAGTTCGCCGAGACCGCAGCGGCCAAGGCGCGCACCAGTGCCGAGATCGTCGATCTCACCTATCGCGCCGGTTATGTCGAAGACCCGAACGGGCAGTGGCAGGGTTATGAAGACACCAATCCCCAGCGTGCATGGGGACTGGCCGAATGGGGCCGCCGTGGCGGTATGGGTGCCTATTACGACTGGGTGACGGTCACCGCCATCCTGCCGGACGAGGATCCGGACCCGCAGCATGTCGGCTTGCAGCGCATTGACCGCAGTCACGTCGCCGAGCTCGACGAGATCGCGAGCCACTACAGAGTGATCCAAGGCAAGGTCGACAAGGCCGACAAGGGCCTGAATCCGCTGGGTCTCGCGAAATCGGTGGTGCCGTTCGACATCGATCCGTCGCAGCTGATCAACGACAACAAGACGCAGTTCGAGCAGGTCTACGAACGCGCGCTCGCGGCTGTCGACAACGTGTTGCAGGTCTGGGATTTCGCGAACCAGCTGACCAATCAGATGCGCCGCAATCAGGACTCGGTGGATGACCTGACTGAAGCAGCGTCCGATCAGGAAATGGACTTCACGAACCAGCTGATCGAGATTTTCGGTTATCCCTATGCAGACGACATCGGGCCGAGCGGCGTCTATCCTGCTGGTTACGACGGGCCGGACATCTATCACTACCAGTACGTGGATGTGCCAACGCTGGCCGGCACCGCATTCGATATCGATGGCGGCACCGACGGGCTCGCCAGTCCGATCGAGATCAAGGCCTTTACCGGCGTGTACACGCCGATGCCCAATGGCGTGAATTTCTTCGGCGTGGCGACCGCACCCGCCAACACCGGCGACGACGGCGTCGATTGCGCGGTGCAACCACTCGCCGACGGCTGCGCGCTCGGTAATGTCAACTTCAATCCCGGAGCGATCCGGGTGTTGGAGGTGCCATACACGACGATCGAGTCACCGGACTACGGCTTGTGGTTCACCCGACCCGCGGAATGGACCGGCTCACGGCGTGCGCCCGGTCGCCTGCAGCAGATCCTGCAGCAGATGGTGGCGGCGCGTGTTTCAATGAAGACGGCCGTCGATGACTACGAAGGTCTGAAGGAAGACATCGACGGCGCGATCGGTGACCTGGCTGCCTTCTACCGCATCAGCGGCGACAACATCAGCATTCTGCAGAACCAGCGCAACGAGTTGAAGACGTTGACCACGGTATCGGCGGTCATGGGCGGGGCGGCGATCGCCGTGCGGCGCGTCGGTGCCTTCATCGATGCGAGCTTCGAGACCACATCGGAGTGCATTCCAACGTCCCTGATCGCGGGTTTGGCCGCCGGTGGCGACCTGACGTCCGGTGCGCGTTGCGCGGTCAAGTTCGGCGGCAACGCCACGCAATTTTCGCTCGACACGGTCGCCGATGCGATGGACATCACCCAGCTCTCGGTCGATGCCGCGATGGGCGACGTCACCGAGTTGGCCGGCATCAATACCGCCATCAACGACCGCGAACTCGAGTTTT
>JAYUXS010000006.1:0-2389 GCA_043752845.1 Lysobacterales bacterium
CCGGCGGCACCGCCAATGCGCTGCGCGAAGCCGGCATGGTCGTCGATGACGTGGCAGCGATCACCGGCTTCCCGGAAATGATGGACGGCCGCGTCAAGACCTTGCATCCGAAGGTGCACGGCGCGCTGCTCGGACGCAGCGGCATCGATGACCAGGTGATGCGCGAGCATGCGATCACGCCGATCGACCTGCTGGTGCTGAACCTGTATCCATTCGAAAGCGTGTCGGCGAACCCCGACAGCAGCTTCGACGAGATCATCGAGAACATCGACATCGGCGGCCCGGCGATGCTGCGATCGGCGGCGAAGAATTTCGCGCGGGTGGCGGTCGCGACCGATCCGGCGCAGTACGCCGGCATCATCGCCGAACTGCAGGCCAACGGCGGTGCGCTGTCGGCAAGAACGCGCTTCGATCTGGCAGTGGCCGCGTTCAACAGCGTCGCCCAATACGACGCCTTCATCAGCAACCATCTGTCGGCCATGGATGAGAACGGCAAGTTGCAACTGTTCCCGGCGCAATCGAACAGCAATTTCGTCAAGGTCATGGATCTGCGTTACGGCGAAAATCCGCATCAGCACGGCGCTTTCTATCGCGACCTGTGGCCGGTGCCG
This sequence comes from Lysobacterales bacterium, assembly GCA_043752845.1. Classification (GTDB taxonomy): domain Bacteria; phylum Pseudomonadota; class Gammaproteobacteria; order Xanthomonadales; family Ahniellaceae; genus JADKHK01. The sequence goes on from JAYUXS010000006.1 coordinate 612, forward strand.
GGCACATTCGCGACCTTTACCCAGCTACAGGGCAAGGAACTCAGCTACAACAATGTCGCCGACGCCGACGCCGCCTGGGAATGCGTGCGCCAGTTCGAGGCGCCGGCCTGCGTCATCGTCAAACATGCAAATCCATGCGGCGTTGCGGTCGGCACCAGCTGCGGCGATACCTACGAAGCCGCCTACGCGACCGATCCGACATCGAGCTTCGGCGGCATCATCGCCTTCAACGGCAAACTTGATGCCGCGACTGCGAAGACCATTCTGGATCGCCAGTTTGTCGAAGTGCTGGTCGCGCCCGACTACGACGAGGCTGCGCTCGCCTACTGCAGAAAAAAAGCGAATGTGCGGGTGCTGCGCATTGCGCATGGCGAGGGCCGCAACAACATGGATGTGAAACGCGTCGGCTCGGGGCTGCTGATGCAGACCGCGGATATCCGCGAGGTGACGCGCGCCGAGCTGAAGACGGTGAGCCAGCGCGCGCCGTCGGAATCCGAATTGAACGATCTGCTGTTCGCTTGGCGCGTGGCCAAGTACGTCAAGTCGAACGCGATCGTCTATGCAAAGGACGGCCGTACCATTGGCGTTGGCGCCGGCCAGATGAGCCGCGTGATCAGCGCCCGCATCGCCGGCATGAAGGCCGAGGACGCCGGCTTGATCGTGCCCGGTTCGGTGATGGCTTCGGATGCCTTCTTCCCGTTCCGCGACGGCATCGACGCTGCCGCCGCAGCCGGTATTCGCGCGGTGATCCAGCCCGGTGGTTCGATGCGCGACGCCGAAGTGATCGCCGCGGCCGACGAACACGATCTGGCGATGGTATTCACCGGCGTCCGCCATTTCCGTCACTGAAGATTGCTCCTCTCCTTGCGCAGCGGGGGAGGTTGGAGGGAGTAACGAATGAGAATTCTCGTGATCGGATCTGGCGGCCGCGAACACGCGCTGGCCTGGAAACTGAAACAGTCGATCCGCGTCTCCGGCGTGATCGTCGCGCCCGGCAATGCCGGCACAGCGCGTGAACCCGGAGTGCGCAATGCGCCGGTCGCGATCGACGATATCGATGGCCTGCTCGCGCTCGCGCAGCGCGAACGCATCGACCTGACCGTCGTCGGCCCCGAGATCCCACTGGTCGCCGGCATCGTCGACCGTTTCCGTGATGCCGGCCTGCGCATTTTCGGGCCGCGTGCGGCGGCCGCGCAGCTGGAAGGCTCGAAGGCGTTCGCCAAGGATTTTCTGGCGCGTCATCGCATCCCGACCGCGAAGTATCAGGTGTTCACGACACTCGATCCGGCGCTCGCTTATGTGCGTCGCGAAGGCGCGCCGATCGTGATCAAGGCCGACGGTTTGGCAGCCGGCAAGGGCGTCGTGGTCGCGCTGACGCTGAGCGATGCCGAGCAGGCGCTGCGCGACATGCTCGGCGGCAACAGCCTCGGAGCCGCCGGCGCCCGGGTCGTGGTCGAGGAATTCCTCGACGGCGAGGAAGCCAGTTTCATCGCCATCTGCGACGGCCAGAATGCGCTCGCCATGGCCACGAGCCAGGACCACAAGCGTGCCTTCGACGGCGATCTCGGCCCGAATACCGGCGGCATGGGTGCCTATTCGCCGGCCCCGGTGGTCACGCCCGAGATCCACCAACGCGTCATGGATGCGGTCATCAAGCCGACCCTGCAGGGCATGGCGAAGGATGGCCATCCTTTCATCGGCTTTCTCTACGCCGGCCTGATGATCAACGCCGGCAACGAGATCAAGGTGCTCGAATTCAACGTTCGCTTCGGCGATCC
>JAYUXS010000007.1:0-5717 GCA_043752845.1 Lysobacterales bacterium
GCGAGCGCGAAACTCGCCGCCCACAGCAGTCGCGTCTGCAACGACAGCGCGCGACGCATGGCTTGGCGATCAGTTCGAGCGCGGAATAGCGAAGCGATAACCGCGGCCGCGCACGGTCTCGATCGGCTTCAGGGCATTGTCCGGATCAAGCTTTCGGCGCAGACGGCCGATGAATACTTCGAGCACGTTCGAGTCGCGATCGAAATCCTGCTGATAGATGTGCTCGGTCAGATCGGCCTTGGACACCAGTTCGCCGGCATGCAGCATCAGGTATTCAAGCACCTTGTATTCGTAGGTGGTGAGTTCGACGGTTGCGGCGTTGACCGATACCGTTTGCGCGGTGGTGTCGAGCACGATCGGGCCGCATTCCAGTTGCGGGCGGCTCCAGCCAGTGGCGCGGCGCATCAGGGCGTTGATGCGGGCGAGCAATTCTTCGACATGGAAGGGCTTGACCAGATAGTCGTCGGCGCCGGTTTTCAGACCTTCGACCTTGTCCTGCCAGCTTGAGCGGGCGGTGAGGATGAGGATCGGATACTTCTGGCCGAGGCCGCGCAGCTTCTCGATCAGTTCCAGGCCGGTCATCTTCGGCAGGCCGAGGTCGATGATGGCGACATCGAACGGCACTTCCTTGCCGAGAAACATCGCTTCCTCGCCGTCGCTGGCGGTATCGACCGCATAGCCTTCGCGCTTCAGGCGCGCAGCCAGGGTTTCGCGCAGGGGCGCTTCATCTTCGACGAGCAGGATCCGCATTCACTTCTCTCCTTGTTGATCCACAGGACCGGGTTCTCTGGACTGATCGTCCTGTAATTGCACCACGCGCACGCGGCCGTTCGGTGTCAGCAGCTTGACGCGGTACAAGTCGCGACCATTGGCTTGCAGACGGTTTGCGGACAATACCTTGCCGCCGTGACGACGCTGCGCATCTTCGATCGCCCGGTGCAAATCGCCGCTGGCTTCGCGCGGCATTTCGTAGCGGCCCTGCACACTGCGGTAACGCGCTTCGCGCGGGTCGACGCGTGCGCGCATGCGTGCGTCGTAGCGACTGTCGCTGGATGCGTCGGGTTGTGCCGGCATCGTCGGTTTTGGCGCAGGGCGGGGTGTAGCGGGGAAATCGTCCGAAGCGGGCGTCCGATCGATGCTCGGTCGCGTCTGTTGCGCACAGTCCGCCGCTGCCGCAAACGCGACGAGGCAGACAAAGGCAATCAGGCGGGGCAGCATCATGGCTCGATCATAGCCCCGGCAATCGCGCCGGGAAACGACCTGCACCATGCGTCATCGGCATTGAATCAGCGCTGAAGCGGAGATGGGGCACCGTGTAGCGCGTTGGCCAGGGCCTCCGCCGTCGGTCTCAGGCTTTGCGCTTGCGCTGGCTGGCCGAGCCAAAAGGCCAGCGCACCGGGCAGAGGGACTGGACGACCGATCACCGGTTCGACCACGGATTCGAACTTCGCCGGATGTGCAGTCGAGACGATGGCCCAATCCCGAGTGTCGCCGATTGCGCGCCGTTCGGCGACGAACTCTGCGGCTGTTGCCGTGTGTGGGCAGATGACGGTATCGAACTCGTCTAGAAACTTGCGCATGCGCGCGAGAATCGTGATGTCGGCGACCGACATGGAGCGCAGGTGCGCAGCATCGCTGAAGTCGGCGCGCAGGCGTTCGAGATTACTCGGCGCACCGACATCCATGGCGTTGGCAATCGTCGGTACCGAAGGCTTGGGGTGGTATTCGCCGGTCGCGAAGAAGTCGACCAGCACACGATTGGCATTGGTGACGATGGCGATGTCGCCGATCGGCAAACCCATCGCGCGCGCCCAGATCGCGGCCAGTGCATTGCCGAGGTTGCCGCTCGGGATCGCAAAGTTCAGGGGCTCACCGCCGCGTCGGGCATGACTGAGCGCAGCTTGCGCGTAATAGCTCATCTGCGGCAACAGGCGGCCGATGCTGATGCTGTTCGCCGAGGTCAGCGGCACCGCGTGCTGCAATTCGGCATTCGTGAATGCGGCCTTGACCATGGTCTGGCAGTCGTCGAAGGAACCGTCGACGGCATAGCTCGCGATGTTGTCGCCAAAGCAGGACAGCAGATGCTTCTGACGCGGCGACACACCTTGATCGGGAAACAGCACCGCCACGCGGAATCCTTCGCGACGATAAAAGGCGCCGGCGACAGCGGAACCGGTATCGCCACTGGTCGCGACAAGTACCGTGAGCGTTGGATCATCGGGTTTCCGCAGGCGCGACAAGCACGCGGCCAGCACACGTGCGCCGACGTCCTTGAAGGCGCCGGTCGGGCCGTGGAACAGTTCGAGCAGGTGCGTGCGGCCGTCCTTCAGTGGCTGCAGCGGTGTTTCGAAATTCAAGGCTTCATCGCAGATCGCGCGCGTCTGCGCGGCCAGCGGCGAATCCGCAAAGAACGGCGTCAGCAACACCGTCGCGAAATCAGCTAGCGACTGTGCGCCGTCGAAATCGCTGATCGCGAAACGCAGCCAGTGCTCCGGCACATACAAGCCGCCGTCGCGTGCGAGTCCGCGTTGCAGCGCTTCGACCAGGCTGCAGTGATCGCCGCCGCGGGTGGAAATCACGTTCATGTCTCGATCCTCGCGCCGGGCGCATCGACAGGTGAAACATGGGCGCGCGCCGCAAGCCCGGCACGCGCGAAGGCTTGCACGGCATCGGCGTGTGCGGCCTCGGCGGCAGCGCGAGATTCGAACCAGCCAAACACACTGGGGCCGGCGCCGGAAATGCTGGCGCCGATCGCGCCGTGATCGAGCATCGCCTGCTTCACGGCATGAAAGCCGGGGATCAGATCGGCGCGGCGCGGTTCCACCAATACATCGCGCAGACCTTGGCGCAGCAGGCTCAGATCATTGCTGTAAAGGCCAGCCATGAACAAGGCGAGTGCTTCGGACTGCGGCACGAACTCGCCGATCGCGAACGGTGCGCGCAGGCGTTCGCGCGCGACACGGGTCTCGACGACCAGATCCGGATGCACCAGCAGCGTGTGCAGGCCGGCGGGAATCGGCAGGCGCAACAGGCGATCACGTGCGGCGAGTACCAGACCGCCGAGCAGGCTGGGCGCGACATTGTCGCCATGACGCCCGCCGCTCGCGGCGAACTCGCCTTCAAGCGCGTGCGGATACAGCGCTTCGAGTGGCATTGGCTGTTCGATTAGGGCGTTCGCGGCGACCAGTCCGGCGACTGCCGAGGCTGCCGAACCACCCATGCCCGAACCGAGCGCGATGCCTTTTTCGATCTCCAGTTCGACACCGAAATCGCTGCCCGTGGCTTGCAGCAGCGAGGCCACGGCGCGTGCTGCAGTATTGCGTTCGGCATCTAGCGGCAACGCGATCGGCAAGCCGCGTATCGCGGTGACGCGCACGCCCGGCGTTTGCACGCGCGTGGCGATCACGCGATCGCCCGGGCCCGCGAGCGCGTGTCCGATCAGGTCGAAACCGACCGCGCAGTTGCCGACACTGGCTGGCGCAAAGGCAGTGGCACGGTCACGACTCATACGCGCGCACCGAGATAGGCGGCGACGCGGAGCAAGTCGGCGAATACGCCGGCTGCCGTCACTTCCGGCCCCGCGCCCGGGCCTTGCACCACAAGCGGATTGCGGTTGTAGCGCGCGGTCGCGAACTGCACGAAGTTGTCGGTGAGCTGGCCATTGGCGAAGGCGTGGCTGCGCGGCAACGACCGCAAGCCGACCGCAGCGTGACCCTGCGCATCGAGCGAGGCGACAAAGCGCAGCACATGGTCCTCTGCGCGCGCGGCATCGAGACGTGCCTGCATCGGTGCGTCGAACATGTCCAGTTGCTGCATGAAGGCATCGACCGATCCGCTCGCCAATGGTGCGGGCACCAGGCTGTCGACGGCGACATCCGAGAGTTCCGTCGAAAGCCCGAGTTCACGCGCCAGGATCACCAGCTTGCGGGCGACATCCTTGCCATCGAGGTCGTCTCGCGGATCCGGTTCGGTGTAGCCCAGTTCGCGCGCTTCGCGCACCAGTTGCGAAAACGGTTGCGAGCCGTCGAAACGGTTGAACAGAAAGGCGAGCGTGCCCGAGAACATGCCGTCGATGCGTGCGATGCGATCGCCGGTGTCGATCAGGTCGCGCAGCGTGGAAATGATCGGCAGACCGGCACCGACCGTCGCCTCAAAGCGGAAGCGCGCGCCGCTTTCGTGCGCGTTCGCGGCGATCTTGCGGTAGCGCGCGATCGGTCCGCTGCCGGCCTGCTTGTTCGGGGTGATGATGTGGATACCGCGCGCCAGCCAGTCGGCATAGTGCTCGGCCACGGCCGCTGATGCCGAGCAGTCGACGATCAGCGCATGCGGCAGATGTGCCGCGTGCACATGCGCCGCGAACTGCGTGAGATCGCCCTCTCCGGCCTGTGCATACGCGTCGCGCCAATAGGCGAGGTCGATACCCGGATCGGACAGCGCGAGTTTGCGACTGCCACTGATCGCGCGCACGCGCAGGTCGAGCCCGAAGTCGGCGCGCAGGCGAACGGCGGCATCCTTCAACTGGTCGAGCAGCACCGCGCCGACATTGCCGGGGCCGATCACGCCGACGGAGATTGTCTGCGCCGACAGATAAAACCCGGCGTGCACGGCACGTAATGCACGCGCGGCGTCGACCGAGTCGATCGCGACCGAGATATTGCGTTCGCTCGCGCCCTGGGCGATGGCGCGCACATTGATACGGCCGCGCCCGAGGTGGTCGAACAATCGCGCGGCGGTGCCCGGATGCCCGGCCATGCCGTCGCCGACCACGGCGAGCACGCTGATCTGCTTGGTCACGGCAATGCGTTCGATCAGGCCGCGTTCGAGTTCACGCGCGAAGGCGTCGGCGAGGACGCGTTCCGCGCGATCGACATCGCTTTCCCGCACCACGCAGCAGATCGAGTGCTCGCTCGATCCCTGCGAAATCATCACCACGGAAATGCTCGCCTGGCGCAGTGCGCCGAAGACGCGCTCGGCGGTGCCCGGCACGCCGATCATGCCGGCGCCTTCGACATTGAGGATGGCAAGGCCGGAAAACGCGCTGACGCCCTTGACCGGCGGTTCGAGCGACGGATCGGCGCTGATGCGCGAACCCGGATGGGTCGGGTTGAAGGTGTTGCGGATGAAGATCGGGATGCGTCGCTCGATCGCCGGTGCCATCGTCTGCGGATGGATGACCTTGGCGCCGAAATACGCCAATTCGCACGCTTCGTGATAGCTGAGTTCGGGAATCAGCACCGCTTCCGGCACGGTGCGCGGGTCGGCGCTGTAGACACCGTCGACATCGGTCCAGATATGGATTTCCGCGGCCTGCGCGAGCGCGCCGAAGATGGCGCCGGAATAGTCGGAGCCGTTGCGGCCGAGCGTGGTCGCGCGACCTTCGGCGTCACGCGCGACGAAGCCGGTCACGACATAGCGTGGTGACGGATGGCGTTCGCGAAACGTATCGAACTGCGCCTGCGATTGCGGCCAGTCGACAAGCACGCCGAGTTCTTCCGGACGCACCCGCAGAATGTCGCGCGCATCGCACCAGACGGCGCCGGTGCCGCGTGCGTTGAAGTGTTCGGCCAGCAGGCGCGATGACCACACTTCGCCGAGGCCTTGCACCAGATCGAGTGCTTCACGCGAGGGTGTGCCGAGCAGCGCCAGCGCGTGCAGCACATCGGCGAGGTCGGCGAATTCGCGCTCGAGCCAGGCGACGGTGTCTTCCGCTTTCACGC
>JAYUXS010000008.1:0-2384 GCA_043752845.1 Lysobacterales bacterium
GTGCGCACCAGCGGCATGTTGATCGTCGTGAAGGCGATGCCGCTGTCCGAGAATTCCGCCTGGGCGCAACGCGAGAATGCATCGAGCGCCGCCTTGGACGCGACATAAGCCGAGAATCGCGGTGAATTCGCGAGCACGCCGATCGACGAGATATTGATGATGTGGCCGCGCTTCTTGGTCGTCATGCCAGGCAGAAAGCCCATGATCAGGCGCAGGCTGCCATAGTAATTCAGTTCAATGGTGCGGGTGAAATCATGGAAGCGGTCATAGCTGAGCGCTACCGAGCGGCGAATCGAGCGACCGGCATTGTTGATCAGGACGTCGACGCCGCCATGGTCCTTGATGACATTGGCGACCAGGTCGTTGCAGCTCTTTTCGTCGGTCAAGTCGGCCGAGTAGGTGAAGCACAGGCCGCCGGCTTTCTCGACTTCGAGCTTGGCGTTGTTCAACTCTTCCTGACCACGGGCGACGATGACGATCTTCGCTTTCGTCGCCGCCAATTTCATCGCAGCGGCCAGACCAATGCCGGACGATCCGCCGGTGATCATCACGACTTTGTTCTTGACCTTTCCCTCGAGCGAGCGGTCGATGAACAGATCCGGATCCAGATGGCGTTCCCAGTAATCCCAGAGGCGCCAGGCATAGCTCTCCAGCGGCTGCAGCTTGATCTTCGAACCGCGCAGTGCGCGCTCGGTTTCGCGATTGTCGTAACGCGTCGGCTGGTTGATGTAGTTCAGGGCTTCGCGCGGAATACCGAGGTCCTTCAATACGGCGCTGGTAAAGCGCTTGATCGGCGGCAGGTTGGCGACGGCGCTGCGCACCATCGGCGGAATCACCGCGAACATGCGCGCATCGAGGCGCATGGTCATTTCAGGCGCATGCGCAGCGCGGGCAAAGGTGTTCAACAGTTCACCGACGCGCAAGGGTTCCGGATCAACCAGCTGGAAGCAGTGTCCGTCGAGGCCAGTCTTGTGCGCGATGTGATCCATCGCGTTCACCACGTAGTCCACGGGCACGACGTTGATACGTGCACCCTCAATGCCAACCGTCGGCATCCATGACGGCAGCATCTCGCGCATGCGTTTCAGCAGGCGGAAGAAATAGTAGGGGCCATCGATCTTGTCGATTTCGCCGGTCTTGGAATTGCCGATGACGATGGCCGGTCGATAGATGCGGAACGGCGTCTTGCTGCCGTTGCGAACCAGACCTTCGGACTCGTGCTTGGTACGGTAATACGGGTGATCGAGACCTTCGGCCTCGTCAAACATGTCTTCCTTGAAGACGCCCGGATACCGTCCGGCCGCGGCAATCGAGCTGACATGATGGAAACAACCGGCCTTGATCGCTTCAGCGAGCTGCATCGCATGACGCGTCCCTTCGACATTGACCTGATGATTGGTTTCGTCATCGGCTTCGACGTCGTAGATCGCCGCCAGATGGAAGTAATGCTTGATCTTGCCCTGCAACAATTTCTGGCTGGCCGGGGTAATACCAAGCTTCGGCTTGGTCAAATCACCGATCACCGGAACGATGGCACCTTTCTCCGCACCGAGTTTCTCGATCTGCGCTTCGAACTTTTCCAGTGAACTCTTGCGCACCAACGCGTAGATCTTGCCGCGACGCTTGAGCAGGTTTTCAAGCAGATGGCGGCCGATGAAGCCTGTCGCTCCGGTCACGAAATACGTCATGGTGCTTCCTTCAGGTTGGGGCGCCGCGCGGTGAGCGCGATGCAATCAAGGCATGCATGCGCGGCGGGCGGCCGCGACTGACCAAAGATAGCCTTGGCATCGCCGCTTTCCTAGCCCTCGCTCGCAATCGCGTGTCGCGTTGACCGCTTCGGGAAACGCGTGCTAAAAACCCAACGGTTATCGTTTCCTTCAACGCACCGGAGCAACACCATGGCCGACCTCAAAACGCAGTTCGAAGATGCCGCCAAGAAAGCGCTGAACCTGAAGGATCGGCCTGACAACGACACCATGCTCAAGTTGTACGCCCTCTACAAACAGGGGTCACAGGGCGATGTCAGCGGCGAAAAGCCGGGTTTCTTCGATTTCGTAGGCGTCGCCAAGTACGAGGCATGGGCGAAACTCGCCGGCACCGATCTCGAGAAGGCACAAAAGTTGTACGTCGATCTGGTCAAGAAACTGGCTGGTTGAGCAGGACGAATCGCGCCGTGGCCCCGAAAACGCGCGAGCGCATCCTCGACATCAGCCTGGTCATGTTCAACGACCGTGGCGAACCGAACGTCACCACGAACCATATCGCCGACGAGCTGGAAATCAGCCCCGGCAATCTGTACTACCACTTTCGCAACAAGGACGACATCGTCGAACATCTGTTCGCGCGCTACGAGGAAAAGATCGATCGCGTGATGGTGTCGCCGG
>JAYUXS010000009.1:0-5711 GCA_043752845.1 Lysobacterales bacterium
GAAACCATCGCCCTGCTGCTGTTCGAGGACCCGACCTCGGACCAGTCGATGATCAATCCATTCTTCCTGTCCATGCTCGGTTCGATCACCCATGCCTGCGCTGCCGAGAGCTACGACCTGCTGATCTCGTTCCAACAGCTTTCGGCCGACTGGCATGGCGACTTCCTCGACAGCCACAAGGCCGACGGCATCATCCTGCTCGGTTATGGCGATTACCTGCAGTCGCGGGCCAAGCTCGAGGAACTGGTCGCCCACGGCACGCGCTTCGTACGCTGGGGCGCGGTGGTCCAAGGCCAGCCTGGAGTGTCGATCGGCTGCGACAATTTCGCCGGCGGACGTGCGGTCACCGAACACCTGCTGAAACTGGGTCGTCGCAACATCGCCTTCGTCGGCTCGGCCTCGGCGAACTGCCCGGAATTCTTCGACCGCTACCGCGGGTATGTCGCCGCGCTCGAAGCCGCCGACCTCGACGTGTGGCCGGACCTGCAGGTCGATGCGACCGATTCGATCGAGCACGTCGGCTTCGGCGCAACCCGACACATGATCGACACCGGCGTGAAATTCGACGCCATCTTTGCCGCCAGCGACCTGCTGGCCATTGGCGCGATCCGCGCCCTGATCGAATCGGGCCGGCGTGTACCGGAAGATGTCGCTGTGGTCGGATTCGACGACATCCCGATCGCCAACTACGTGAATCCGCCGCTGACGACGGTACTGCAGGACACCAAACTCGCCGGCGAACTGTTGGTCGACACCCTGGTCAAGCTGGTGCGCGGCGAATCCATCGGCAATCGGTTGCTGCCGGCGCGCCTTGTGGTGCGGCGTTCCTGCGGGGCAACGCGAACCGGTTAATCGGGAAGTCGCATCGTCACCGGTGCATCCAGCAACAGCACTTCAACGCCATGCGCGCCGACGGCGATGCTGGTTTCGCCCGCAGCATCAATGCGCCGCCGGTGCCCATCGAACGACGACGTCCACTCGCCCGATGGCATGCCGGTGATTTCGAATCGCGTCGGCGTGTCGCCCTTGTTCAGCAGCACCAGCGCGATCTGGTGCACGTCGCCATTCTGATAGACACGCCAGAACGCGGCACGGTCCCCGGCCATCTCGATCGGCACCTGCACGCCGCGCTGCAACGCGATCGATCCGCGTCGCGCTTCCGCGACTGCCATCAACGCGCTGCGAATTGGGCTGCGTCGCGCCGCGTCGATGCCGGCCACGCCGAAGTAGTTGCGGTTGCCGGCATGCTCGACGGTGCCCCGCATGTAGCCGGACTCCGAACCGTAATAGACGACCGGAATGCCGCGCGCCGTGAACAGGAAGTTGTGCGCGTCGATGAAGCCATCATCGTCGGCGTCGAGCCGCGCCATGTCATGGTTGTCGTAGAAGGTCATCAAATCGTAAACGTTGCGGTACGGCCCGCCTTTCAGGAACAGCGCGTTCGCGATCTCGCCGTAGTCCGCCTGTTCGCGCCCGAAGACCTTGACCATCGACGCCTTGAGCGGGAAGTCGAGCACGGAAATGCCGCCATTTTGTGCGAGCGTGAATGGCGCGATGTTCTTCGCCTCGTGGTCGAACGCCTCGCCGAACATGAAGAAACCCGGACGCCTGGCGCGGATGCGGTCGCTGAATGCCTTCCAGAACGGCAGGCCGACATGGCGAATGGTGTCGATGCGGAAGGCATCGGCGCCCTCGTCGATCCAGTGGCTGTAGGCCTCGACGAAGTAATCGCGTACGTGCGGGTTCGTGTCATCGGCATTCGACAACTGGGCGAGGTCCTTCTTCGCGAAAAAGAACGCGTGCAGCGGGTTGTTCGCTGGATCGAGGCGCTCCGGTTCCAGGTTCTGGTGGTCGGCGACAAGGCGGCCGTCCCGATCGTAGATCTCGCCAAACTTGGGTTGGTCGGTCGGCATCGAAAATGACGGCGAGCCGTGGTTCGCGACGATGTCGAGCACCACCTTTAGCCCCTTGCCGCGCATGCCGTCGCTGAACTCGCGGAAATGCAGACCCGGGCTCGGCAGGTGCTCGTCTTCGACGAAAAAGTTGACGCCCCAGTAGCCGTGGAAGCCGGACTTGCCGCGATCGGTGAAGAAACCTTTCCACGCCACCGGATCGCCACCGGTGAACTGCTCGTCCGGGTTGTCGACGATGGGTGTGATCCAGAGCGCACCGAAGCCCATCTCGCGGATGTAGTCGGCGTGGTCGAGCAGACCGCGGAAGTCGCCACCCAGGTATCCGACATTGTCCGACTCGCCCGGTGGCGCGCCCGGCGTCGGCAGATCGAAGCTGCGCAGCGCACCGCCCTGGTCGCGATGATCGTTGCCCGGGTCGCCGTTGACAAAGCGATCGGTCAGCACGAAGTAGACCGCATGTTCGGCGAACGGCTCGTCGGTGCCGACGATGTCGGGCGGCGATTGAACTGACGCCGGTCGCGGCGCACCGGCGCAACTCGCGATCATTGCGACAGCCACCGCCAGCACTTGCAGCCGCAATGCGCGCTTCATGACGCCACCGCCGCCGTCGCGACCGGGAGGCGCGGTTCGGTCACTCGCATCACCGCGGCACCCGCGATCAGGAAGCTGACACCACCAATCACGAGCGCATAGATCGGCTGATTCGAAAAAAACGTCTTGAGCAACACACCGAGCACGCTGGCCGCGAGCAACTGCGGCACGACGATGAAGAAATTGAAAATGCCCATGTACACGCCCATCTTTTCCGCCGGCAGCGCGTCGGACAGCAGCGCATAGGGCAAGGACAGGATCGAGGCCCACGCAAAGCCGATGCCGAGCATCGACAGCATCAGCCAGTTCGGATCGCGGATGAACACGAAGCTGACCAGGGCGGCCGCGCCGATCCACAGGTTGATCAGGTGGCTGACGCGCAGGCCGAGACGCTTGACCATCTGTGGGATCACGAGCGCCGCCAACGCGGCGAAGCCGTTGTAGGCCGCGAACAAAACGCCGACCCAGTTCGCGCCTTCGTTGTAAGCCGCAGTGGTCACATCGCTGCTGCCGAAATGCACCGAGGTGACCGCGGAGGTCGTATAAATCCACATCGCGAACAGCGCAAACCAGGAGAAGAACTGCACGATCGCGAGCCGGCGCATTGCGTCCGGCATGTCGTTGAGATCGGCCATGATGGTCGCCAGCATGCCGCGGCGCTCGCCACCGCCGAAGAAGGCGAGTGCGATGCCATAGGCGACGATCAGCCCGGCCATCACATACAGGTCGCGCGACCAGTGCAGCAGCACGATCGCGGCCACGAGCGCGATGCCGCCCGCAATCAGCAGGTAGCCGTTGCGACGCGCCGTCGGCGACGGCACCCGTGCATGATGCACCGGCTGGCCGTCGGAGAATGCACGCAGTTGTTCGGGCGGATACTCGCGCGTCCTCAGGACCGTCCAGCCGATGGCACCGAGCAGCACCACGCCGCCCACATAAAACGCGTAACGCACCGTGTCCGGAATCTGCCCGGCCGCGGCGGTGTTGGCGACCCCGGCTTGCGTCAGCAGCCAGGGCAGGGCACTCGCAACCACCGCACCGACGCCAATGAAGAAACTCTGCATCGCATAACCGGTCGCGCGCTGTCGCGGCGGCAACTGGTCACCCACGAACGCGCGGAACGGTTCCATGGACACGTTGATCGACGCATCAAGGATCCACAGCAGTCCGGCCGCCATCCACAGGGTCGGCGAGTTCGGCATCGCGAACAGGGCGAGAGAAGTCAGCAACGCGCCAGCGAGGAAGAACGGACGGCGCCGACCGAGCCCGTTCCAGGTCCGGTCGGACCAATAGCCGATGATCGGCTGCACCAGCAGGCCGGTCAGCGGTGCGGCGATCCACAGCATCGGAATGTCGTCGATCGATGCGCCAAGCGTCTGGAAGATCCGGCTGACGTTCGCGTTCTGCAACGCGAAACCGAACTGGATGCCGAGAAAGCCGAAGCACATGTTCCAGATCTGCCAGAACGACAGTTCGGGACGCTGGCGCGGCGCGGCGGAGGATGTGGACATGAAGCGGCTCCAGGTCTTTAGTCGGCCGATGCTACTGCGCCATCGCCGGCGCGCGGCGCGACTGCAGCAGTTTCGACAGCACGAGGATGAAGAGGACGGTCGACACCAGGGTGATGAACATGAGGTGGATGTAGTGCAGCGGCGACCAGACGAAAGTGAACACCGCGTACAACGCCGCGCCGAACACCAGACCGACGCGCGCGGCGCGACCATCGACATGGCTGAACAGCACCGCGACGATGAAGATCGCCAACACCGGCATCGAATACAGACCGTTCAAGCGCTGCAACAGGTCGATGATGCTCTGCGCATGCTGGTACAGCGGCACCATCGCCAACGACACGATGGTGAACACCAGCGCGACGACATTGCCGATGCGCACCGGATCGGCCTTCGGGTTCACGTACTTCACGTGCAGGTCGCAGGTGTACAGCGCTGCCGCCGAATTCAGGCAGGAATTGAAACTCGATAACACTGCGCCGAAGATCATCGCCGCGAACGCGCCGGACAACCACGGTGGCAACACGTCCGCCACCAGCCGACCGTAGCTCTGGTCACCGATGTCGCCGTAAAGTTTGAATGCAATCACGCCGGGGAGCACAACGATCAGCGGCACGATCAGTTTGAAGCCTGCCGCCGCATAGATGCCCTTCTGCGCCTCGCGCACCGATTTTGCGGCCAGCGCACGCTGCGCGATCACCTGGTTTGTGCCCCAGTAGAACAGGTGGATGAAGACCATGCCGGTAAGCAGCGTGTGCCACGGGATGTCGCTGTCGTCGGCACCGACGAGGGACCAACGCTCGGCCGGGATGCCGCTGAGGTCGAAGCCGATCGCGTTGAGCGCAAACCAGGTCACCGCCAATCCCATGACCAGCAGGCCGATGCCGTTGTAGGTGTCGGAGATCGCGATCGCACGCAGGCCGCCGAAGGCGGCGTAGGCCAGACCGGCGAGGGCGTACGCGGCGGCAATGACAAGGATCGGCACCTGCAAAGCGAACATCGACTTCATGAACACCGAACCGGTGTACAGCACCACCGGCAGCAGGATGAACATGTAACCGAGCAGGAACAGCACCGAAACGGTGGCGCGCACCCCCGCGTCATTGAGTCGGCGCTCGAGCAACTCGGTGGTCGTCGTGCAGTTGTAGCGGTAGTACATCGGCACCAGCACGTGCGCGAGCAGGAGCAGACCGACGATTGCGCCGAACTCCCACCAGGCCACGAGCATCATCTGAGCGCCGTTCATGCCGACGATCTGTTCGGCGCTGATGTTGGTCAGCAGCAACGAACCGGCGACATACGGCCAGGCCAGGCCACCGCCGGCGAGGAAGAAGTCCTTCGAACTGTCGCCGGAATGCACAGCCTGGCGGCACTTCCACCAAGTGGCGACGGCGACTGCCGCAGTGAGCAGCAGGAAAACGCCGAATTGCACGCTTGCACCCATCATGGATCCCTCCCGCGGTCCTGATCTCGCATCAATGGCGAACCTAATGCCCCGCCCGCCCGCATTGCGATGAATACGTTTGCAGGCCATGGCCCGGGAACCGTCGCTGGGCGAGACTGCCGGGAACCGATCGAAACGGCAGCGGACAAGCAGGCGATGGGCAAGCACAACGGCGCGCCGTGGTGGCGCGGTGCGGTGATCTACCAGATCTATCCGCGCAGTTTCCTCGACAGCAATGGCGACGGCATCGGC
>JAYUXS010000010.1:0-2381 GCA_043752845.1 Lysobacterales bacterium
GTATTTGTCGTTCACCGCGTGATGCACACGATGGTTCGACGGCGATGCGAACACGCGGTCGTACCAGCCGAGTTTGCCGACCTGCTCGGTATGGATCCAGAACTGGTAGAGCAGATCGATCAAGCCGACGACGACGAACACCAGCACCGGAAATCCGAGAATGGCCATCGGCAGATAGAACACCCAGCCCAGCAGAAACCGCGAACTCGTCTGGCGCAGGGCAGTGGAAAGATTGAATTCCTCGGACGAGTGATGCACCACATGGGTCGCCCAGAGCACGCTCACCTCGTGGCTCATGCGGTGATGCCAGTAATAGAAAAAGTCATAGACCAGCAAGCCGAGCAGCCAGGTCCACCACGCGTCGACCGGCAGCGTCATCACGCGCAAGTGCTCGAAACACAAGGCGTAGATGCCGACAAGGACGAGCTTGGTCGCCAACTCGCTCAGTTGCGAGGTGGTGCCAAGCGACAGCGACGCAATCGTGTCGTTGACCCGATACACCTGCCGCCCACGCGCCCGCGCGACGAGAAACTCGGCGACGATCAGCACCAGGAATACGGGAACGGCGTAGACGATCGGGTTCATGAACGGGTTTCCGGGCGCAGCCATAGCCAAGTGCAGACGATGCCCATGATGCCGGTACCGAGAGCTGCCATCCACCATTTTGGCGCGGTCAGGAAGACGATGATGGCGCAGATGACCATCATGATCGTTGCCGACCATTTGGCGCGACGGCTGACGGCACCGTTGGACTCCCAGTCACGGATGATTGGCCCGAATATTCGGTGCGATTGCAGCCAGTCATGCAAGCGCGTCGAGCCGCGTGCGGCCGCCCACGCGGCGACGAGTACGAAGGGTGTGGTCGGCAGGCCGGGCACGACGATGCCAATCACGCCGAGGGCGAGCAGCACCCAGGCGAAGACGACATAAACCCAGCGCGGGATGATGCGAGCGACGGACATGACGAGAGCGTAGCCGCTGTGCCCCGGTCAGTCCCAGCGGTCGTCGCGGGTCCACACGCCGTGTTCGTCGACGCGGATCGGAAAGCTCGCGGTCGGCGAATACGCAGGCGGTGCGCAGACGGCGCCGGTGCGCACATCAAAGCGCGCGCCATGACGTTCGCATTCGACTTCGAAGCCGACGACCGGGCCGCCGGCGAGTTCGCCGCCGTCGTGGGTGCAGACGTCCTCGATCGCGTAGTAGTCGCCATCGATATTGAACACCGCAATCTGGGTGCCGTCGGCATCGATGACGCGATGTTCGCCGGGCGCCATCGCGTCGCGGATGCAGACCAGAGTCCAGTCGCTCATGTGCGCAGATCCTTGATGAAGACCTCGAAGTTCAGGTCATCGCGCTTGGGTTTGCCGAAGCGTTCGTCGCCGTAGGGAAAGGGCTTGAACGCGCCGGTCGCGTGATAGCCGCGGCGGCCGTACCAGGCGATCAACTCATGGCGCAGCGGAATCACCGTGCAGGTCATGCGCGCGCAGCCGAAGTCGTCGCGTACCACGCGTTCGGCCTCAAGCAGCAGGGCATCGCCGATACCACCGCCTTGCAGCGTCGGGCTCACCGAAAACATGCCGAAGTAACCGCTGTCACCCGTGCGTTCGACATGCACACAGCCGACGATGCCACCGGCACGCATAGCGACGATGACGCGGCTGTCGGCTTTGGAAATGATCTCGCGCACGCCATCGGCGTCGACGCGCTGGCCGTCGAGCAGGTCGGCTTCGGTGGTCCAGCCCTGGCGGCTGACATCGCCGCGATAGGCGGACTCGACCAGCGGCAAGATCTCGGCGACATCGGCCGTGGTGGCGGAGCGGAATTCGATCATGCCTGAAGTCTCGGTTGCAGTGCCGCGAGTGCAGCATCAAAGGGCAGCAGCGCGCAGCGCTGGCGTGCGGGGTGGTGACGCAGTTCCTGCAGCGCGGAGAAGTCGCTGTATTCGGGGGCCGCAGCGCCCTGAAACATGACACTCATCGCGTCGCGCAGGGTCGCCACCGCCGCGAGCGATTGCCCGCGCAAGGCATCGGTGAGCATCGACGCTACAGCCGTCGTGATGGCACACGCGTCGCCTTCGAACTGCGCGCGCTCGATCAGGCCATCGCAAATGCGTAGATGCAATTCGACATGATCGCCGCATAGCGCATTGTCGGCGCAGCCCGAATGCGTGGCATCCGCCAGCACGCCGAAATTATGCGGCGTGCGATTGTGCGCCAGCACGGTCTCGGAATAGAGGGTGGACGGGTGCGCGGACATCAATGGGGTTGGCCGGATCAGGCCAGCAGTTTACGCACGCGCGCCAAAGCTGCAACGAAGGCGTCGATCTCGTCTTCGGTGTTGTAGAAGGCGAGCGACGCGCGCGCCGTCGCCGGTACGCCGAA
>JAYUXS010000011.1:0-2378 GCA_043752845.1 Lysobacterales bacterium
CTCCGCGGTCACGGTCTCGATCTCGTCTGGCACGGTGCTGACCAATGGCGTCGCGGTGACAGGCCAGGCTGCGGCGACGGGTGCTTCGAAGGCGTACACGCTGGTCGTCCCGGCCGGCGCGACGAACCTGAGGTTCGTGACTTCGGGCGGCACCGGCGACGCCGACCTGTACGTCAAGTTCGGCAGCGCGCCGACCACGACGGTCAATGACTGCAAGTCGGAAGGCGGCACCAATGCCGAGACCTGCAACATCGCGACAGCGCAGGCCGGTACCTACCACGTGATGGTCTCGGCCTACGCGGCGTACTCGGGCCTGTCGATCACCGGCAGCTTCACCACCGGCCCTGTCACCCAGACCTACACGAACGGTACCGACGTCAACATTCCGGACAACAACGCAACCGGCGTGACCAGCGACATCGTGGTTTCGGGTCGTACCGGCAATGGTCAGGCGTCGACGCCGGTCGCGGTCAACATCACCCATCCGTACATCGGTGACCTGATCGTCGACCTCGTCGCGCCGGATGGTTCGGTCTACAACATCCACAACCTTACCGGCACCGGCACCGACAACATCGTCAAGACGGTCAACATCAATCTGTCCGGCGAAGTCTTGAACGGCACCTGGAAGCTGCGCGCATCCGATCGCGCCGCCGCTGACACGGGCTTCATCAACAGCTGGTCGATCACGTTCTGATCCTCATCGATCAGCCACGCTGAAAAACGAGACAACCCCGGCTTCGGCCGGGGTTGTTTCGTTTCAGGGACAGCGAGCCGTCTCGGCTTCCTGGCGAGCTGCATCACGGCGACATGGCCATTGCGCGCGACGATGTGCAGTTGCCCCGGATGTTGCCCCGTCAAAGTCCGGGCTGTCTACGGAGGTCATCGGACGTCAGCGGCGCTACAGGCAAGAAAAAACCCCGCTTTCGGCGAGGTTTCGGGACTTGCTTGGACACCCTTGGGTGTCGATTTGGTGGAGAGGATGGGGATCGAACCCACGACCTCGTCATTGCGAACGACGCGCTCTCCCGGCTGAGCTACCCCCCCACATGATTCCGCCGAGGGTGCGGCGGAGCGGCATCTTAGCGTTGCCGGTCGCGCCAGTTCAACCGAAGATTTGCGGCGTGAACTGCCGTCGTTGCGATCAATCAAGGCCGGCTTGTGTGCTGATCGGTTCGAGCAGGGCGCGGCGCCAGCTCGGCAGATCGCTTGGCCAAGCGGCGTTGCGCAGTCGTGCTTCCTGCAGTTTGCGTGGTGCCAGCAAGGCCGGTTCGATGGCGAGTTCGATCGCTGCCGCTTCGATCGCGGCTTTCATGCGCTCAAGCGCGGTTTCCTCGTCGCGCGTGAACGGCTTCGGTGCCGGTTTGAAGCGGGCATCCTCGTCGGGTGCCTGCAAGAGCGCGAGCAACTCGGCCAGACGCGCGCGCGGAAATGCGCGTTGTGCCTGCAGGCTGCGTTGCAGATCGGCGACTTGCGCGGGTGGTGTAGCGGCGAGATCGAACGCCACCTGGTTGTCGATCACCCAAGGCTTCGGACGATCGGTATCGCGCGCGGTGCGTTCGCGCCAGCGCAGCATCGCATCGAGGCGGCGTTGCGCGTCGAGGCTGAGCTTGAAGCTGCTGCGATAGTCGTGGTGCAGGTTGCAGGGCTCGTTCACCGCAAACGCGGCGTCGAGCGTGCGCTTGCCTTCCTGGGTGATCCAGTCAAGGCGTCCGAGCGCGTCGAGTTTGCCCAGCAACGCATCACCGAGCGCATCGAGATGCACGACATCATCCGCGGCATAGGCCAGTTGTTCAGCGCTGAGCGGCCGGCGCATCCAGTCGGAGCGCGTCTCGGTCTTGGACAATTCGACGCCGAGCACGAGCGACACCAGCTTCTGATAGCCGAGGCCCGTGCCGAGGCCAGCCAGAGCTGCGGCCAGTTGCGTGTCGAACAATCGGGTTGGCGCACGCGGCAGCAGGGGCTTCAGCGCGACCAGATCCTCACTCGGGCTGTGCATCAGCCAGGTCTGATCACGTTCGACCATCGCTGCGCCGAGATCGTCGAGTGCGGGGAACGGCAGCGGGTCGATCAGCGCGACCTCGGTCGGCAACACAATCTGCACCAGGGCGAGTTTCGGCCAATACGTGCGGATACGTTCGAACTCGGTATCGAGCGCGATCCGTGGCAATTCGCGTATCGCCACAATGCAGTCGTTCAGTGACTGCCCATCTGAAACCCAACGCGCCATGTCAAAATCCGGAACCCGAGAGCGCGCGATCATTGCAGACGCCGGGGCCTGGAGTAACCCGGCATGGCGGAAAAGATGCAGAAGCGCGAGTTGTACGGTGCCATCGCCGGCGTCGCGCTGCTGTCGTTCGCCATGGCCTATCGCTGGG
>JAYUXS010000012.1:0-2376 GCA_043752845.1 Lysobacterales bacterium
CACGAACACCTTCGGTGCCGTCGAGCGTATTCGGCACTCGATCGCTCAGGCCATCCACCGCTACTTCCACGAGCGCGGCTTTTTCTGGGTGAACACGCCGATCGTTACCGCCAGCGATTGCGAAGGTGCGGGCCAGATGTTCCGTGTCTCGACGCTTGACCTCGCAAATATTCCGCGCACAGACAAAGGTGGTATCGACTGGAGCAAGGATTTTTTCGGCAAGGAGGCTTATCTGACGGTCTCTGGACAATTGAATGTCGAGGCCTACTGCCTTGCCTTGAGCAAGGTCTATACCTTTGGCCCGACCTTCCGCGCCGAGAACTCGAACACGACGCGGCATCTCGCCGAGTTCTGGATGATCGAACCGGAAATCGCCTTCGCCGACCTGAACGATGATGCGACTTTGGCCGAGGACTTCCTGAAGTACATCTTCAGCGCGGTGCTCGCCGAACGCGGCGACGACATGGCCTTCATCAACGACCGCGTCGAGAAGACCGCGATCGCGCGCATCGAGAACTTCATCAAAGCACCGTTCGAACGCGTCGACTACGGTCACGCGATCGAGCTTTTGAAAAAGTCGGGTGAGAAATTCGACTATCCGGTCGAGTGGGGACTGGACCTGCAGACCGAGCACGAACGCTGGCTGACCGAGAAGCACATCGGCCGCCCGACCGTGGTGATGAACTACCCGGAACAGATCAAGTCGTTCTACATGCGTCTGAACGATGACGGCAAGACCGTTGCGGCGATGGACGTGTTGGCGCCGGGCATCGGCGAGATCATCGGCGGTTCGCAGCGCGAGGAACGCCTCGACTATCTGGATGCGCGCATCGCCAAGTTCGGACTGAACCCGGACAGCTACCGGTGGTATCGCGACCTGCGTCGTTATGGCACGGTGCCGCATGCGGGATTTGGTCTCGGCTTCGAGCGACTCGTGGTCTATGTCTGCGGCCTCGGCAACATCCGCGATGCCATCCCCTACCCGCGCGTGCCGGGTTCGGCCGAGTTCTGATGATGGAAAATCCCGATTATTCGAAGTTGTTGCTGCTCACCGTGCTCGGCAATCTTGCGCTCGCTGCGTTGCTGGCGATGACTGCAGCATTGTTGCTGCGTCGGTTCATGAGCCGGCTGGTCGAGCGCCATCGGGCGGTTGCACTGCGCCTCATCGAACCTGTCGAGGGTCGCATCCAGCGGCTTTACGACTACCTGAAAGCGCGCGAATCGCGCAACTTGAATGATGCGCGCGCGCATGCACTTGCCTTCGCCGCGTACGTCTGCGTCTGGTGCGTGCTGTTCCTGTTGGCGCTGGCGCCGCTTGCGCTGATCGCAGCCCTGATCTTCTGATTCGACACAAGGAAATCCGATGTCCGCAGAACACTGGTGGGTCGTCACCTTCGACGACATGCTGCACTGGGCTCGCCTGACCCTCAATGACGACGGTAGCGCCGAAGTCTTCAGCGCCAATGGCGAAACCGAACATTTCCCCGACGAACAAGCTGCCATGTCGGCGCTGTTCGACGCCGAATACCGCGCCTTCGACGGCATCGACGAAGACGACGCCGAAATGATGGGCTTCGATCTCGACAGCGTCGCGCCGCCGCATACCGGCGTCGACGCCTCCGAGGAAGACAACGAAGACCTGCTTGAACAGATGACGATGAAATTGCCGCCGCGCGACTGAGGCTTGGCTGCGATGTACACGCCCCGCCACTTCGCCGAACACGAACTCGCCGCGCTTGACGCATTGATCGCGCAAGACGCGTTCGTGACCCTGGTGCATGTGCGCGACGGGACTCCGGTCGCGTCGCATCTGCCGGTGCTGTACCGGCGCGACAGCGAACGTGTCGTGTTGCGCGGCCATTGGTCGCGGGCGAATCCGCAGTGGCGGGAAGTTGCGGACCAGGAGGCGCTGATCATGGTGCATGGGCCGCATGCCTATGTGTCACCCACGTGGTACGCCGATCCGGAACAACGCGTCCCCACCTGGAACTACGCCGTGGCGCATCTCTACGGCCGGATACAGATCAGCGAAGACGTTGCCGATCTCGAAGACATCGTGACGACGCTCGCCGACCTGTACGAACACAAACACGACAGCCACTGGCGCTTCGATCAGACCACAGTGGAGACGCGGCGAGATCTGCGCGGCATTGTCGGTTTCCGCTTTGAAGCCGAGCGCGTCGAACTGAAGTTCAAGTTGAATCAGAATCACCCGCCGGAAAATCGCATCGGCGTCATCGATGCCCTCGAACGGCACGGCGGCGATCAGCGCATCGCGCTCGCTGCGTTGATGCGGACACGACATTCCACAGGAAGCGGCTCATGAAGAATGACTTGATCGGCAAACACGCTTTGGTCTGCGGTGCTTCTCGCGGT
>JAYUXS010000013.1:0-2372 GCA_043752845.1 Lysobacterales bacterium
CGCAGGGTAGTGAACATTGGATCACCTTCCAGAACTTCTACGTGATCTCGCGTTACAACCGCTCGCCGCTGTACAGCATGGCGGTCTGGCAGTTGAGACAGGAGATTGCCGCCGGCATGGCAGCAACGCGCTGATGGGTTTGCGTTATGCCGCATTGCTCCTGACGCTGTTGATCGCGGCCTGCGGCGGCGGACGGGTTCGCGATAGCAGCCCGGCGCCGCTTGACCCGAACCAGGATCGGGCACCGCCCGGCAACATCGACGTAAGCCAGATTCCCGAGCCGGTGCCGCGCCCCGAGCCGCGCAGTCGTTATGGCAACCCGGCGTCCTACACCGTGCTTGGCCGCACCTACCGTGTGCTCGACAACGCGGTTGGTTACAGCGAACGCGGCATCGCCTCCTGGTACGGCACGAAGTTCCACGGCCGGCTCACTTCGTCGCGCGAGCCGTACGACATGTATGCCCTCACGGCGGCGCACAAGTCCTTGCCGTTGCCGAGCTTCGTGCACGTGACCAATCTCGACAATGGCGCCAGTTTGGTCCTGCGCGTCAACGATCGCGGTCCATTTCACCCGAACCGCGTCATCGATCTGTCCTATGCCGCAGCGATCCGCCTCGGCATCGCGGCGCGTGGCACGGGTTTGGTCGAAGTTACCGCGATCAATCCCGGGCATCCGGATGCCGTCGCGGTACCGCACCTGCAAACCGACAGTGCGCATCCGCCCAACTCGCATCCGCTATTCGTTCAGGCCGGTTCATTCGCGGCCCGCGACAATGCCCAACGTCTGCGCGATCGTCTCGACGAAGCCGGTTTCGACGATCTGTTCCTGGACCGGGTGCTCATGCGGGGTGAACTGTTCCATCGCGTACGCATCGGTCCGCTGGACTCGATCGAACGTGCGGATGCTTTGATCGAACAACTCGCCGCGATCGGTATCCGCGCCGTGTCGACCCAGGTCGAATGAATTTCCAACATTAGAGTCTCCTCTCGCCATGACTGCATCTGCAAAATTCCTCTATTTCGCCGCCCTGTTGTTCGCCGCCACTGCGCAAGCGGCAGTGCCGGCAGCCACGCCCTTGAGCCTGCCGGCGACGGCCAATGCCGTGAACGCGCCCGTGCCGCCGCCGCCGACAGTCACCGCGAAGCAATTCGTACTCGTCGACTACCAGACCGGGCGCGTGCTGGCCCAGCAGGGCGGCGACGAACGCGTGCCGCCGGCTTCCATCACCAAGGTGATGACGTCCTACGTCGTCGCCGCCGAGCGCCGCGCCGGCAAGATCAAGGACAGCGACCCGGTCACCATCAGCGAAAATGCGTGGCGCAGCGGTGGCGCGGTCACCGACGGCTCGACCAGTTTTCTCGAACTGAATTCGCAGGTGCCGCTGAAAGACCTGCTGATGGGCATGATCATCCAGTCCGGCAATGACGCCTCCATCGCGATCGCCGAACACGTCGCCGGTTCCGAGTCGACGTTTGCGGCACTGATGAACCAGTATGCGCAACAGCTTGGTCTGAGCAACTCGCATTTCGTCAATGCGCACGGCCTGTATGACCCCGAGCACTACATGAGTGCAAACGACATCGCCAAACTGTCGCGTGCGCTGATCCGCGAGTTCCCGGAGGAATACGCGCATTACTCGCTCAAGGAATACACCTGGAACGCGCACACGCAACGCAACCGCAATGTGCTGCTGTGGCGTGATCCGAGTGTCGATGGCATCAAGACCGGTCATCTGAGTCAGGCCGGATATTGCCTCGCGGCGTCGGCCAAGCGTGGCGACACGCGCCTGATCGCGGTGGTGATGAATACCGCTGGCGAAAAAGTGCGTGCGGATGAGGCGCACGCGCTGCTGAACTACGGTTTCCGCTTTTTCGAGACGCACAAGATCTACGAAGCGATGGCACCGATCAGCGAAGTCACGCTGTGGCACGGCGAAGCCGAGAAGGCCAAGGTTGGTCTGGCCCAGGCTGCACTGGTCACGGTGCCGCGCGGTGCTTATGCGCGCATCGCCGCCGCCATGAATGTGCAGCGACCGTTGTCGGCCCCCTTGAAGAAAGGCCAGAACGTTGGCACCTTGAAGCTCTCGCTGGACGGCCAAACCGTCTACGAAGCACCGCTCGTGGTGCTCGAAGACCAGACCGAGGGCGGCTTCTTCAAGCGCATGAGCGACTCGGTGTGGTTGTGGTTTGACGATGGCGAATGAATGAGGTCAGGGGCACGATGACGCAGCCGATCGAAGAACGCGGGTTCACGTTTCCGTCCATGCTCGAAGTCAGCGTGATGGGCAAGGCCGACGATGCCTTGGAATTGCTGGTGCCGGAAATTCTGCTTGGCGCGGGCGTCAGCGTGGTCGAGGGATCGCTGCGCACGC
>JAYUXS010000014.1:0-2366 GCA_043752845.1 Lysobacterales bacterium
GTGCCAGCGAGAGCGCGCTGGCACTCACCGGCGAAGGCGCAAGCGTCGGCACGCCGCATTACATGAGCCCGGAGCAATGGCGCGGCGAAGTTGTCGACGGCCGCGCCGATCTGTATGGCCTAGGTATCGTGCTGTATCGGCTGTTGACCGGCGAGCTGCCGTTTCGCGCGTCCGACGGCTATGCCATTGGCCTGCAGCATCTGCATGCGCCCGTACCCGCCCTGCCGGCGCCACTCGCGCATCTGCAATCGCTGATCGATGACCTGCTCTCGAAAGACACTGCGACGCGCTGCCAGACTGGTGCCGAAGTGATGCGCCGCATCGACGCCCATCTCTCCGGCCCACGCGAAGCGATTGTGCATCGCCTGCCGCTGGCGCGCGTCGACATCGATCAGGATTCGCTGACACAACCGATTCCCACCGCGCGGACGCCGACGTCGCCAGCGTCATCGCGCACACCGATCATCAGCGCGATCGCGGCGATTGCCCTGATCGGCGTGCTCGCCTGGCAACCGTGGCGCATGGATCCGGCGCCGCTCGTGTCGCCATCGTCCGTCACCGTGCCGGCCGCCACCTCGATTGCCGTGCTGCCCTTCGCTGACCTCAGCGAAGCCCGCGACCAGGCACATTTTTCCGACGGACTCGCGGAAGAACTGTTGGACGCGCTCGCCCGCCTGCCCGAACTGCGCGTTGCCGGACGTACCTCGGCCTTCAGTTTCCGCGACCGCCAGGACGACCTGAA
This sequence comes from Lysobacterales bacterium, assembly GCA_043752845.1. Taxonomy (GTDB): domain Bacteria; phylum Pseudomonadota; class Gammaproteobacteria; order Xanthomonadales; family Ahniellaceae; genus JADKHK01. Next base: position 743 of record JAYUXS010000014.1, read on the forward strand.
GGCGATCGGCGCAAAACTCGGCGTCGCCAAGGTCCTGCAGGGCAGCGTGCGCAAATCCGGCACGCGCTTGCGGATTTCGGTGCAATTGTTGAACTGCGCCGACGGCTTTCAAATCTGGAGCGAAACCTACGAGCGTGAAGTGACCGACGTGTTCGCCCTCCAGGACGAGATCGCGCAATCGGTGGTGAGTGCATTCCAGCTGAAGTTTCTGCGCGGACAACAGATGCCGGCGACGCATCAGCACACACCGCTGCCTGCGGCCTACACCGACTACCTGCAGGCGCGGCAACTGCTGCAACGGGGCTCACCCGATGCCAACAGCGCAGCGGTTGCGGCATTGCTGCGCGCTGTGGCCATTGATCCGCAATTCGCTGGTGCCCATGCGCGGCTCGGACAAGCGCAGATGTGGGCCGCCAACTATTCCGAAACCGCCGCCGACATGGCACGGCTGCAGCAGGACGCACTGGCCAGCGCCGAGCGCGCGATCGCGCTTGATTCTGGTCTCGCCGACGGCTACGTGGTGCGCGCAAACCTGCGTGCTTCGGTCACCTGGGATTGGCAAGGCGCGCGCAGCGATTACGATCGTGCGCTCGCCATCGAGCCGCAACATGCGCAGGCACAACAGGGTTATGGCAGCTTGCTCGCGTCGCTCGGCCGCCTGCCTCAAGCGATCACGATGACCCAGCGCGTGACCGAACTGGAACCACTGATGCCCTCGGCCTGGCAGGCGCTCGGCTATTTCCAGGAAGCCGTGGGCGAACTCGAAGCCGCGCGCGAATCGCAGATGCGTGCCCTGGCGCTGAAGCCCGAGTTTCCATTCGCGCATTTCCGCATCGCGGTGATGGCGCTGGCGAAGCAAGACATCGATCAAGCGACTCGCAGCTTTGCCGCGACCGGTTATGAGCCATTGCAATGGGTCGGCACGGCGCTCGTCGCCCACGCCCGTGGTGACGAACAAGCATCACAGCGGGCGCTGAAATCACTCGTCGACCAATACGCCGACAACGCCGCCTATCAAATCGCGCAAGTGCATGCCGGCCGCAACGACGCCGATGCCGCGATCCTCTGGCTGACCCGCGCCAGCCAACAACGCGACGGCGGTCTCGCCGAAATCAAATACGACCCCTTGTTTGCGAGCCTGCGCAGTGACGAACGCTATGACGCGCTGCTGATAAAACTCGGGCTGCCGAATTGAACATGGGCGAGACCATGACCAGAAAAGGCCCCATCCGTGCTGCTGCCTCTACTGCCTCGAACGGTTTTGAGGCCAAGCTGCGGATCAACCAATCCCGCACCCTCACCGTCCGGCGCGATGTGTTGCTGCCGCAGTTGTTGAGTGGGGAGTTGAGCGTGGCCAATTCACCAGTTGCCGCGCCATGATCGAATCCATCACCATTTCCACCGTTGCGACCTACGCCACTATGCCCGAGCAGCTCAACGGGCTTTCTCAATTCAATTTCTTGTTCGGCTCAAACGGCACAGGGAAAACCACGATCAGCCGGGTGATTGCGGATGATACGAAGTTCCCGACTTGCAATGTCACGTGGAAGGCGGGGACGAAACTCCAGCCGCTGGTTTACAACCATGATTTTGTCGAGGTGAACTTCAACCAATCGTCAGAGAT
>JAYUXS010000015.1:0-2365 GCA_043752845.1 Lysobacterales bacterium
GCTGCCGTTCAAGGCGAGGCGGCGGTAGAACTCGGACGAGGTTACGTCGATGTGCGCGCGCAGCGGCTCGCGTCCAGCGGTCGGCGTACCGAGCACGAATTCCTCGCCATCGTCGCTGATGCGCAATTCGCAGTCGCGCAGACCGGCGAGCGAGGCGAGGAAGCGCCGGCGCAGGAAGCGCGTGATACCGGTATGCGCCTCGCTCGGATTCGACTGTGATTGCCCGATGGCGCTGGCTTCGCTGTTCATGGTGTGACCTTCGATTTCTCGGGACTGGTTTTGGCGACGTGAGCGTACACAGGATTCTGTTTGCACCAGATGACGAGCGCCTGCCAATGGATGGCGAGCACCACGCGCAGGGTGATGAACGGATAGCGCAGCAGTGCATACGCCAGACCGCGCGCGCTGATCGGCTCGCGCGCAAGCACCAGCGTCGCGTCGAACTGGCGCCCGCTGTCGCTACTCACATCCATGTGCACGCGCAAGTCATCGTCCGGCACCTGGAAGTGCCAGTCGTAGTGACGCTGCATCGGCAGAAACGGCGACACGTGGAACTGCTTCTCGAATGCGAAGTGCAGCGCACTGCCGTGGCGTTCGGCGTCACCCACCGGCAGCACGTAGGCATGGCGTTCCTTCCATGGTGTGTTGGTGATCTCGGCGACGATCACGTCCAGCGTCACGCCATCGGCTTCGAAGCAGTAATAAAAGCTCACCGGATTGAAACAGTGGCCGAAGTAGCGCAAGTGTGTGAGCAGCCGGATCGGACCCGCCGGTGCGCGACCGAGACGTGCTTGCACTGTCGCCCGCACCGCGTCGGCGAGAGGCAAGGTGGGATCGCCGTGATAGTCGCTGCGTCGGAATTGCGCGAGGTTGAAGCGGTTGATCGACCACAGCCAGCGCCCGGCGAACACCCGATCCAGTTCATCGAGGTCGAGGTACATGAAAAACATTGCATAGCGGAAAGCATGCGCATGCGGTGCGTGGCGACGGTGCCTGACATGGCCGCGATAGATCGCGCTGGCGAGCGGCGTGCTGGTGGTCGACATGCTCATGGCCAGCGGATTCCGAGGCCGGTGGCGACATCGACCGCGCTGCGCATGCCGTCCTCGTGGAAGCCCCAGCCCCAGTAGGCACCCGCGTACCAGGTGCGGCGCTGGCCGCTGATTTCGGCACGTCGGGACTGTGCCGCGACGGAAGCGCGCGTGTAAATCGGGTGCGCGTATTGCATGCGCTTGAGAATGCGCGCCGGGTCGATGCGCTCACTGCAATTGAGCGTGACGCAGAAATTCTCGGGCGCACGGATGCCTTGCAACTGGCTCATGTCGTAAGTGACGGTGCAGACTTCGCGCGCATCGTCGAGCACCAGCGCATTCCATGCTGCCCAAGCCTTGCGCCGTTTTGGCAGAAGGCGGATATCGGTATGCAGCACGGTTTCATTGCGCTGGAAGCCGATCGCGCCGAGGATTTCTCGTTCGGCAGTGGATGCGTCGCCCAGCAGCGATAGCGACTGGTCGCTATGGCAGGCGAAGACGATCTGGTCGTAGCGCTCGGTCGCACCCGCGATGTCGACGCTCACGCCCTCGGCATCGCGACGCACGTTGCGCACCGGTGTCGACGTGCGTACCGCAAACTTGCCCTCGGCCAGCATCGCCCGAACGTAGCTGTTCGAGCCGCCACGCACGACGCGCCACGGATGACGATCGCCGGTGACCATCATCTGATGATTGGCCATGAACGTGACCAGATATTTCACTGGGAATTTCAGGATCTGCGCGCTCGGCGACGACCACAGCGCCGAAGCCATCGGGATCAGATGATCGTCACGGAAGGCATCGCTGTAGCCGTTCGCGGCCAAGTAGTCGCCGAGGTCGGGTCCCGTGTCGGGCAGGTCCAGAAGCGCCGGTGCCTCGCGATAGAACTTGAGAATGCCGCGCACCATCGACCAGAAACGCGGCGACAACAAGTTGCGCCGCTGCACGAACAGGCGATTGAGGTCAGTGGCGTTGTACTCGAGCCCGCTGCGTTCGTTGCGCATCGCGAAACTCATCGTCGTCGGCTGCGTCTCGACACCGAGTTCGCCGAGCATGCGGAAGAAGTGCGGATAGTGGTCCGGATTGCAGACGATGAAGCCGCTGTCAACGCGGTACGGTTGTCCGCCCAGTTCGATGTCATGCGTGTGCGTGTGGCCGCCGACGTAGTCGTTGGCTTCGAACACGGTCACCTCATGCTCGCGCGACAGCAGCCAGGCGATACCGAGTCCTGCGATGCCCGATCCGACGACGGCAATCTTCATTTCAGCGCGCGTATTTGAATTGGCGCGGAACCGGTTTCAGGTCCCAGACCAGGCGCAGCCAGCTCATCAGCT
>JAYUXS010000016.1:0-2365 GCA_043752845.1 Lysobacterales bacterium
GGGACAACGACTCGCCGCGCGCCACGATGTGATGCTTGGCAGGCTGCGGGTTCGCCGCGAACCAGGTGCCGGGTGGCGGCGTGGTCGCGAAGTAGTCGCGGATGCCAGTGACCAGCGCTTCCGCGAGTTTCTCGCGATGCGCCGGGTCGTTCAGGCGCTTTTCTTCCGCCGGATTGCTGATGAAAGCGGTCTCGACCAGCATCGACGGCACGTCCGGCGAGCGCAGCACGACGAAATTGGCGCGCTGGATTTCGCGCTTGTGCAAGTTGCCGATGCCACCCAGACCGCGCAGGACATTGCTCGCAACCATTTCGCTGGCTTCCATGGTTGCGCCCTGTGACAGATCGAGCAGCACTGCGGCGAGCATCGCGTCCTTGTCGTCGATGGAGACGCCGCCGACGAGATCCGACGTGTTTTCGCGATCCGCAAGCATGCGTGCCGCTTCGCTCGACGCACCGCGATTGGACAACACGAACACCGATGATCCGCGCGCCTGCGACTTCACGAACGCATCGGCGTGGATCGAGACGAACAGGTCGGCTTTCTGTTCGCGCGCAATTTCATAGCGGCGCTTCAGTGGAATGAAGAAATCACGATCGCGGGTCAATACGGCAGTCATGCCTGGCTCGGCGTCGATGCGCGCGGCCAGGGCTCTCGCGACCGCCAGCGTGATGTCCTTTTCGCGCGAACCGTTGGCACCCGATGCACCGGGATCGTCGCCACCGTGGCCGGCGTCGATCGAGACGATGATGTCGCGCTCGCCCTGCAGCACCGGCAACGACGCTTCGCGCTTGACGACGCGCGGTGTAGCGTTGGCTTCAAACAAGTCGAGCACGAGACGATGCCCGAACTGCTTCGCGGGCGGAAGCAGGAAACTCTTTGGCTGCACCTTGCGGTCGATGTCGAGCACCACGCGCAAGGTGTCCTTACCTTGCAAACCGGTACGAACACGCTTTACCGCACCTTCGAGTTCGGCGCCGTCGATCGATGAACTGACGCGGCTGCGCTCGATGTCGAGCACGATCCGGTCCGGATTCTCGAGCGTAAACAACTTGTACTTCACTGCGTCGCTGACATCGAAAACGACGCGCGTGTGGTCATCGGCGTCCCAGAATCGCACGCCGCGCACGTCGCCAGCGATCGCTGTAGCAGCGAAGACCGTGGACATGAGACTGACGGCAATTCGGGCGAAATGCGGGCGCATGCCGCGGATTAGACGCCAACGGCTGCGAGATATCAAGCAGAAACTTCAGGAAAATCCGTTCTCTACGTTAACTTCATGAATTTCTGAACAGGTTCCGGACGAAAGCGATTGATCTACTTACACCGTGTCCAGCCGCGCGACGAACGCCGCACCCGCCGCACTGACCGGCTCAAGTTGCAGTGAACGCGTCGCATCGTCGACACGTGTGAGTTGAATGGTCAGGTCACGTGCCGGTGTTTCGTCGCCGCCTTTGTCTGGCCATTCGATCAGCATCACGGCATCGTCGGTCAGCAATTCCTGCAGACCCAATTCCCCTAGTTCGTGCGGATGGCGCAGGCGATACAGGTCGAGATGATGGATCGTCAGCGCCGGCAATTCGTAGGATTCAACCAAGGTGTAGGTCGGACTCTTCACCCGCGTTGCAGGCGCGAGCGACTGGATCAAGGCACGCGCCAGCGCGGTCTTGCCGGCGCCCAGATCACCGACCAATCCGATCACCAATGGCGGTTTCAACACGCGCGCCATCGCCGTGGCGAATGCGTTGGTGGCATCGAGATCCGGCAGCGACAGGGTTCGCGTCATCGGTTCAGTACCTGGCGCAGCGCATCAATCACATCGCTGGCGAGCAAGCCGCGCTCGCCCTTGCCCGCCGCACGATCAGCGGCCAGCGCATGCGCAAGCACCGCATGACGCGCAGCGTCGCCACAGGCCAAGCCTTGCGCCAGAAAGGCCGCGACAATGCCAGTCAACGCATCGCCCATGCCGCCCGAAGCCATGCCCGGGTTGCCGTACGGACAGACACTGACTGCGCCGTCTGCATCCGCGATCACACTGCCTGCGCCCTTGAGCACGACGGTGGCCGCGTATCGCTGCGCCAGCAAGCGCGCCGCGCCGTAGCGATCCGATGCGACCGCTGCGGTGTCGACGCCGAGCAGACGCGCGGCTTCACCCGGATGCGGCGTAAGCACGGCGTTGTTCGGCACATCGATGTCACCGGTAGCGAGCAGATTCAGGGCATCGGCATCGATCACCGTGGGCTTGAGCGCGGAAACTGCGGCGCGCGCGAGTTGCCGCGACCAGGCGCCTTGACCCAGGCCAGGCCCGAGCGCGATCACGCTGGCGCGTTCGAGCAACGACAACAGGGAGCGCTCGTCGTCGACC
>JAYUXS010000017.1:0-5663 GCA_043752845.1 Lysobacterales bacterium
GATGACGGCGAATGTTCTCATCGTCGAAGACGAAGCCGATCTCCGCGAACTCGTCCGCTACAATCTCGAGGCGGAAGGGTTCCGCGTCAGCATGGCCGAGAGCGGCGACGAAGCGGTGGAGCGCATCCGTGACGGTGTGCCCGACCTGATCCTGCTCGACTGGATGCTGCCCGGCACCAGTGGCATCGATTACGCGCGGCGGCTGCGCCGTGACGACCTGACACGCCAGGTGCCGGTGATCATGCTGACTGCGCGTGGCGAGGAAAACGACAAGGTGAGCGGACTTGAAGCCGGTGTCGACGACTATGTCGTCAAGCCGTTTTCGGCGCGCGAGCTGGTGGCACGCGTCAAAGCCGTGCTGCGGCGTTCGCAGGGCGATGGCGAAGACGGCAATGTCGAAGTAGGCGGCCTGCGCATCGACGGCCCGGCGCATCGCGTGTTTGCCGACGATGCACCGGTTGCGATCGGTCCGACCGAGTATCGACTGTTGTATTTCTTCATGACCCACGCCGATCGGGTCTATTCGCGCGGCCAGTTGCTTGACCACGTCTGGGGCGGAAACGTCTATGTCGAGGAACGCACCGTCGACGTGCATATCCGTCGCCTGCGCAAGACCCTTGAGCCGTTCGGCAAGGAAAATCTGGTGCAAACCGTCCGCGGTGCCGGCTATCGCTTCTCCGCGATTGCGTAAGCCGCTAGCGTAGGCGGCCTATGCCCACGCTGTCGCTCAACGTATTGCGTTCCCACGCTTGGCAGGTGTCGATCGGGCGCTTGCTGCTGCTGATCGCGCTGGCGCTCATCATCGGCCTGGCCAGCGGTCTCGTGCTTTGGGCGCTGATCGTCGCGCTGGGGCTGTATTCGGTGTGGTCGCTGTACAGCCTGTCGCGCATGCAGCGCTGGCTGCTCGCACGTTCCCGACTGCCGCCGCCGCAGGAAATGGGCGTGTGGACTGATGTCTCCGAGTTCATCTATCGTCGCCATCACGCCAGCCGCAAGCATCAACGCCGGCTCGTTCGGCTGTTGCGCGCGTATCGCGAAGCGGCAGCGGTATTGCCCGATGGCGTGATCGTGCTCAGCGCGCTGCGTCAGGTCGTGTGGTTCAACGAGTCCGCCGCGCGCCTGCTCGGGCTTGATGCGCGCAAGCATCGTGGCATGCGCATTGACCACCTCGTCAGGAATGCACAGATCCTCGCCTGGCTCGCCCACGCCAAAGCCGGCGAGCCGCTGATCGACGTCGCAGCCCCGGCGCAACCGGACGTGCGCATGAGCATGCGCCTGATTCCCTATGCACAGGACCAGTGGCTGTTGGTGGTGCGTGACGTCTCGATGCTGCTCAAACTCGAACAGGTGCGGCGCGATTTCGTGGCCAACGTTTCGCACGAGTTGCGTACGCCGCTGACGGTATTGCACGGCTATCTCGATCTGATGGACCCGGAAGACCCTGAAACGGACAGCATGGTGCGCGAAATGCGCAAGCAATCGGTGCGCATGACGCAGATCGTTGAGGACCTGCTGACCTTGTCGCGCCTCGATGCGCAGGACGAAGCGCACAGCGAACCGGTGGCGATGGCAGCAATGTTGGCCGGGCTGCGCCGCGATGCCGAGGCGCTATCGCAGAACCAGCATGCGATCAGTGTCGAAGCCACTTGCAAGCGCGATGTCCGCGGCTCGACCAAGGATCTGCACAGCGCCTTCAGCAATCTCGTCGCCAATGCCGTGCGCTACACGCCTAGCGGCGGTCACATCGTGTTGCGCTGGTTCGACGAAGGCGACGGCGCCTGCTTTTCGGTGCAGGACTCGGGCTTCGGCATTCCCGCGGAACATCTGCCGCGCATCACCGAACGCTTCTATCGCGTGTCCACCAGCCGCTCGCGTGACAAGGGCGGCACCGGCCTTGGCTTGTCGATCGTCAAGCATGTGCTCGGGTTGCACCAGGCGCGGCTAGAAATCGACAGTGAACTCGGCGTCGGCAGCACGTTTTCCGCACATTTTCCTGGCGAACGCATGGTCGACGCCCACGCCGACTCCTCGACGTGAACCGTTACTGGTGACGCTCGCTATGCTTGCCCCATTCCACTTCGAGCAACGCCCATGAGCAAGTCCCGCGACCTGCGCGACCCGACGCTGTACATCAACCGCGAACTGTCGCAACTTGAGTTCAACTATCGCGTACTCGCGCAAGCGCAAGACGCGACCATGCCGCTACTGGAGCGCGTGCGGTTTCTATGCATCTGCTCGTCGAACATCGACGAGTTCTTCGAGATTCGCGTCGCCGCGTTGAAGCTTGGCGGCACCACCGTCGGGCCGGACGGATTGAGTGTGCTGGAAACGCTGCATCGCGTACGCTCACGCACGTTGGCACTGCTGGAGGAACAATACCGACTCTGGAACAAGACGCTGCGTCCGGCGCTCGCTGGCGAAGGCATTCGCGTGATGATGCGCGATGAATGGACGGCGAAACAGCGACGCTGGCTGCAAGGCTATTTCCAGGACGAGATCCTGCCGGTGCTGTCACCGCTCGGCCTCGATCCAGCCCATCCGTTTCCGCGCATCCTGAACAAGAGTCTGAATCTCGTCGTGCTGCTGAAAGGCCGCGACGCCTTCGGCCGCGAAGGCGACATGGCCCTGGTGCGCGCGCCACGCTCGCTGCCCCGCGTCATCCGTCTGCCCGCAGACCTTTCAGACGGCACCCAGGATTTCGTAATGCTTTCCGGCGTGTTGCAAGAGTTTGTCGACGAACTCTTTCCGGGCATGCAGGTGAAAGGCTCGTATCAATTCCGCGTAACCCGCAACAGCGAACTGGAAGTGGACGAGGATGAAGCCGAGAACATCGCGCACGCGCTGAAAGACGAGTTGCAAGAACGCGGCTTCGCACGTGCGGTGCGTCTGGAAGTCGCCGACGCACTGCCCAAGGCCACGCTGAAGCTGTTGATGGCGAATTTCGCCGTGGGCGAGGACGACGTCTATCGCTGCCAGGGGCCGGTCAATCTCAGCCGCGTGATGGCGGTCTATGATCTGATCGACCGCCCCGACCTGAAATTCCCGAAGTTCACGCCGCGCATCGAATCGCGCATTACCAACGCCGCCAATATTTTTGACGCCATCCGTGCCGACGATGTGTTGATGCATCATCCGTTCGACTCGTTCGCCACCGTGCTCGACTTCGTGAAGCAGTCCGCCACCGACCCCGGCGTGCTCGCGATCAAGCAAACGCTGTATCGCGCCGGCAAGGATTCGCCACTGGTGGCCTATCTGATCGAAGCTGCGCGTGCCGGCAAGGACGTGACCGTGGTCATCGAACTGCGCGCGCGTTTCGATGAAGAGGCGAACCTGAGCCTTGCCGATCGCTTGCAGGAAGCGGGTGTACAGGTCGTGTACGGCGTCGTCGGCTTCAAGACGCACGCCAAGATGATGCTCGTGGTGCGCCGTGAAACCAATGGTCTGCAGCGTTATGTGCATCTGTCGACCGGCAACTATCACGCCAGCACGGCGCGCGCGTACACCGACATCGGTCTGCTCACTTGCGACGCCGAAATCGGCGAAGACGTGCACAAGTTGTTCCAGCAACTGTCTGGCCTCGGTCCAGTGATCAAGCTCAAGCGCATCCTGCAATCGCCGTTCACGCTGCACAAGGAATTGCTGGCGCGCATCGAGCGCGAGATCGACCATGCGAAGCGTGGGCTACCGGCGGCGATCCGCGCCAAAATCAATCATCTCAACGAATCCGGCGTCATCCGTTTGCTCTACGAAGCGTCACGTGCCGGTGTGCAGATCGACCTGATCGTGCGCGGCACCTGCGCGCTGCGACCGGGCGTGCCCGGCGTCTCCGACAACATCCGCGTGCGTTCGCTGGTCGGGCGCTTCCTCGAACACAGTCGCGTCTACTGGTTCCAGAACAACGAGCATCCGGAGATTTTCTGCTCCAGCGCCGACTGGCTGGAACGCAACCTGTTGCGGCGTATTGAAACCTGTTTCCCGATCATCGACCCGGATCTCGCCAAGCGCGTCTATGACGAGGAGATCGAGAACTACCTCGCCGATAATCAGCAGGCTTGGGCGCTGCAAGCCGACGGCACCTGCATACGCATCGAGCCCGGTGAAGCGATGCCGCATTCGGCGCAACTGTCGTTGCTGGCGAAGCTTTGCTCATGAACAGCGACACGCCACTGCCGGAAGGCGAAGAACTTGCTGCGGTGGATCTCGGTTCGAACAGTTTTCATCTGGTCGTCGCACGTTACGAAAAAGGGCAACTGCAAGTCATCGACCGCTTGCGTGAAGCGGTTCGGCTCGCCGCAGGGCTGGCGCCAGACGGCTCACTTTCCACCGAAAAGCGCCGCGACGCGCTCGCCTGCCTGGCACAGATCGGCCAACGCATCGCGCACCTGCCCGACGATCGCGTCTGGGCCGTGGGCACCAACACCATCCGCAAACTTAAAGCGCCGCGCGCATTCCTGATCGCTGCCGAAACCGCGCTCGGGCATCCGATCGAAATCGTGTCCGGTCGCGAGGAAGCGCGCCTGATCTATCTCGGCGTCGCGCACGGTATTCCCGAGAGCCGCAAGCGTCGACTCGTGGTCGATATTGGCGGCGGCTCGACCGAGTTCATCATCGGCGAAGGCCATGCCCCGATCGAACGCGAAAGTGTGCAGATGGGTTGCGTCGCGACCACCCTCACATGGTTCGGCACTGGCGAGATCACGCGCAAGCGCTACGACGAAGCACGCACGGCGATCGCACTCGAGTTGCAGCAGTTCGCGACCGAGTACAAGACACGCGGCTGGAAGGAATGCTGGGGTTCGTCCGGCACGATCAAGGCGATCGGCGATATCGCCAATCATCTTGGCGACAAGGACGGGCTGATCACGCGTGGCCTGATGGAAGAAGTCCGTGATGCGATGGTCAAGGCCGGCCACATCGACAAGATCAAGCTACCGGGACTCAACGAGGAACGCCGCGCCGTGATCGCCGGCGGCGCGGTCATTTTGCACGCGATCATCGAGACGCTGCAGATCAAGTCGATGCAAGCCTGCGAAACCGCGATGCGCGAAGGCCTGCTCTGGGACATGGTCGGCCGTGCCGAGCACAGCGATCCGCGCGAAGCGACGATCCTTGGCCTGTGCCAGCGCTACAGCGTCGACGAGGTGCATGCCGAGCGCGTCGAACGCAGTGCACTGATCTTGTTTGATGCCGTGGCGCGCCAATGGGGCCTCGACGAAACCCATCGCACCTGGCTGCATTTCGCGGCGCGCGTGCATGAAATCGGGCTCGTGATCGCGCACAGTCAGCATCATCAGCATGCGTCCTACGTGCTCGCGAATTCCGACATGGCCGGCTTCACCCGACTGGAACAGCAAGTGCTGGCCACGATCGTGCGCGGCCACCGCCGCGGCATTCCGGTCAACGCCCTGAAACTGATCCCGGCACGTGCGGCACCGCAAGCCGAACGCCTGATGATCCTGCTGCGCCTCGCCGCCCTGCTGCACCGCTCGCGCGTCGACGAACGCGTACCGAAACTCGGCATCGAAGGAGCCGACCGCAGCCTCAAACTCACCCTCCCCGAGAAATGGCTGCAGTCGCACCCCCTGACCAGCACGGATCTGGACCAGGAACACGACTACCTCGCCGCAATCGATTTCCGTTTGACGGTGCGCGCGGCTTGATCG
>JAYUXS010000018.1:0-5661 GCA_043752845.1 Lysobacterales bacterium
GTCAAAAAACAAGGTCTGCATGCGTGCTCAACCGCGTTGCGTCTTTCGGAATTCGACGGCGAGAAATCCGGCTGCGGCGGCGAGTGCGAGACCGACCACCGTCCACAACCCGAAGTCGATCCAGTATCCGGCATCGAGATTGAAATCGGCTTCGCGCGAAATCCACCACATGCGCAGCAGGCTGATCGGCAGCATGAATATGGTCGCGACGAGAGAGCTGATGCCGCCATGCCAAGGTCCATCGCGGCGCGCGATGAAGCCGGCAATCGCGCCACCACCGATATCGGCCAGCGCCGACACGACACGCAGCCCGAACGCCAACATCGCAAACTGTTCCGGCGAAACCATTCGGAACAGGAAACCGCTGCCGAAGCTCATCAACAGACTGAGCGCGACGATGAATCCGGCACCGGCCAGAATCGCGCGCCAGACCAGCGGACCACTCATTGCGCGCGCGCCTGCAATGCCACGACCGCCGGCAAGGCCTTGCCTTCGAGGAATTCGAGGAAGGCACCGCCGCCGGTCGAGATGTAGCCGATCTGATCGGCAATGCCGTACTTGTCGATCGCAGCCAGGGTGTCGCCGCCACCGGCGATCGAAAACGCATTCGACGCGGCGACCGCACGCGCGAGCACTTCAGTGCCGCCACCGAAGGCGTCGAATTCGAAGACGCCGACCGGACCATTCCAGACCACGGTGCCCACCGCGGCAATGCGCGCCGCATACGCCGCAGCGGTGACTGGCCCGATATCGAGGATCATGTCGCCCGCAGCGACATCGGCCACCGCTTTGACCGTTGCCGGTGCCTCGGCGCTGAACTCGGGCGCGACCACGACATCGACCGGCAGCGGAATTTCGGCGCCACGTGCCTTGGCCGAAGCCATGATCTGCTTCGCGGTGTCGATCAGGCCGGGCTCATACAGGGACTTGCCAACCGGAAAACCGCTGGCCGCGAGAAAGGTATTGGCAATGCCGCCGCCGACGATCAACTGGTCGACCTTGCCGATCAGGGTCGAGAGCAGTTCGAGCTTGGTCGAGACCTTGGAACCGGCGACGATGGCGAGCAGCGGCCGCGCCGGATGGTCAAGTGCCTTGGCCAGGGCATCGAGTTCGGCCATCAGCAGCGGGCCGGCACACGCGGTGTGCGAGAAACGGATCGCACCGTGCGTCGAGGCCTGGGCGCGATGCGCGGTGCCGAAGGCGTCCATGACGAAGACATCGCATAGCGCGGCATATTTTTTCGACAAGGCTTCGTCATCACTGGCTTCGCCGACATTCATGCGGCAGTTCTCGAGCAGCACCAGTTCGCCCGGTGCAACGGCGACGCCGTCGACCCAGCCGCGCCGCAGTTTCACGTCGATGCCCATCAACTCGGACAGGCGCTGCGCCACCGGCGCCAGCGAATCGGCTTCGCGCCATTGCCCTTCCTTCGGGCGACCGAGGTGCGACATGACCATTACCGCAGCGCCCTTCTTCAAGGCCAGTTTCAGGGTCGGGATCGAGGCAACGATGCGCTGGTCGGAGGTGATCCGGCCGTCTTCGATCGGCACGTTCAGGTCTTGCCGGATCAGCACACGGCGCTCAAAAACGTCGAGGTCGGAAAAGCGAAGTACGGCCATGAACCACTCCGGAGCGTTGTGAGCCATGCATTACAGCCGCATCGAAGCGGCGTGGCAACGGCCCTGCAGCAGCACCGGGACTGGGCAGCCGACGGCGAGACCCGTTCCTGTGCAATAGCGGCAGCTACTTCAACTTCCTGTCTTCCCGCTTCGCTTCGGCCATGGCCTCGGGCTCGAGTTCTTCGGCAAAACGATTCATGCGGATAAAGATGCCCCAGCCGGCGAGCAAGGTGGCGACGGAAAACACGATGCCCGCTGCGTACAACATGTGTGCCGGATCTTCGTGCGCCGCTTTGAATGTCGCGACGAGTCCTTCGATGGCGAGCGCCACAACAACCACAACGAGAAACCGTGACAGGAATCGCCGGACGCGCGTCGGTCCACTGATGGATGCGTCGCGCATGACCTCCTCTTCGGCGATGGTCTGAGCAATCTGCAGCGCGACCACGGCGGCGGCCAACAGGCCGACGGCTTCAATGATCTGCTGCGCGGCACTGCGGTCAAGCCCGTCCACGACTGCGAGCCAGCCCATCCTTGCGGCAATGACGATGAGCATGAACGCGGCGCAGGCAAACAGCGTCGCCATCAGGGCATGGAAGATGGAAAAAAAACGCAACAGGAATTTCATGGGCTGATCCTGACATACAACCCGCAGCCCAGCGGTCAACCCATTGCCCGCCCGCACGTTGGCGCAAGGATCTCGGAAGCCCGAGAGCATCGGCCCACGCGCCACCGACTTGCCCAACTGCTGCTCCTGGCGCTCGGCGCATGCTGCGCGAAGTTGCGCGCGCAGGCCGCGACGTGCCAGATCGATGTCGATCGTTTCGGCGTCTGGGGTTCCTCTGCGGGTGGCCATCTCGCTGCGCTCGTCGGCAGTTCCGGCAATGATCCGGCCCTGGAGGGCACGGTCGGCACCCACATTGAGCAATCGAGCATGGTGCAGGCCGCGGTCGACTACTACGGTCCGGCCGACATCGTCATGATGATGCCCGACGTGACCACGCCGCCGGGCAGTTCCTTCGATCACGATGCGCCGAGTTCGCCGGAGTCGCGCCTGCTTGGATTCGATCAGTCCGGCGAAGGCATCGGCGTATTGCGCGCAAATCTCGCCGATCCGGCAGCACCGTTTCCGCAACTTGCGGCGCTGGCGGCGGACTCGAATCCGCAGAGCTGGGCCAACGCGGACGACCCGCCGTTCCTGATCGTGCACGGCAGCGCCGACATGACCGTGCCCTACGCCCAGAGTCTGCGCCTGCGCGACACCCTGCTCGCACTCGGACATGCGCCGTGGTTCATCCGCGTCGAAGGTGGCGGCCATGGCGGCTTTCCGGCATCGGTGCAGGCCCAGGCGCAGGCGTTCCTGCTCGACCAACTCGGCACCGCCTTGCTCGCCGACGGCTTCGAGTAGCGCGGCCGACTCGCGCCCAGTTGACCCGGATCAACTCGCTGCCCAACGCGACTCCGTAGGCTTGCCTGCACTTACGGAGGAATCCAGTGACCGTCATTCCCGTGTTCGACCGCGATCTGCTGCGCCGCTATGACGGCCCGGGGCCGCGCTATACGTCCTATCCGACGGCGCCGCATTTCGACGCGCGCTTTTCCGAAGCCGATTACCGCCGCGTCGCACGCGCCTCGAACGACGACCCGGTACCGAGCCCGCTGTCGCTGTATGTGCACGTGCCGTTCTGTCACAGCGCCTGCTACTACTGCGGCTGTGCCCGCATCATCGCGCGCAATCCGAGTCGCGGCGTCGAATACGTGCAGCGTCTCGGTCTGGAAATCGCTCTGCAATCCGAGCTGTTCGATCGCGATCGCGCGGTCACCCAGATCCACTTCGGCGGCGGCACGCCCAACTTCCTGGGGGCCGAGGGCTTGCTCGAGATCATGGCCAAGATCGAGTCCGCATTCACGCTGGACGACACCACGAAGCGAGAATTTTCGGTTGAACTCGATCCGCGCCACGCCGATCCGCAGATGATCATCGACCTCGCGGCCGCCGGCATCAACCGCATCAGTCTCGGCATCCAGGATTTCGATCCCACCGTGCAGAAAGCCGTCAACCGCATCCAGTCGGTCGAACAGACCGAGGCGCTGATGCAGGCGGCACGTGGCGCTGGCATGCGCTCGATCAATGTTGATCTGATTTATGGCCTGCCGCTGCAGACCGAGGCGATTTTTCGCAACACACTGCAAGAAGTAATCCGGCTGCGACCGGATCGCGTTGCAGTTTATGGTTATGCGCATCTGCCTACACACTTCAAGGCGCAACAGCAGATCCGCGATGAGGACCTGCCGAGTGCTGAAGACAAACTCGGATTGCTGCAGGCGGCAATCGAGCTGCTGACCGGAGCCGGCTATGTCTACATCGGCATGGACCATTTCGCGTTGCCCGATGACGAACTGACGCGCGCCCAGCAGCGCGGCGGCCTGCATCGCAATTTTCAGGGTTATTCGACACACGCCGAATGCGACCTGATCGGACTCGGCATGACCGCGATCGGGCAGGTCGGCGGTGCCTATGTGCAGAATGCCAAGGAGATCAAACCCTATTACGACAGTCTGCTCGCCGGCCATCTGCCGATCATCCGTGGCTACGAGTTGACCGGGCATGATCGCATCGTCGGTGACGCCATCCAGTCGCTGATGTGCCATTGCCAGATCGACAAGACGGCGTTCGCACGCCGCCATGACCTGCTGTTCGACGAATTCTTCGCCGACGCATTGAACCGGTTGGTCGCGCTCGAACAAGACGGTCTGGTCGAACTGACGCCGAACCACATTCGCGTCACCCCGCGCGGACGCCTGTTGATGCGGGTGATCGCGATGTGTTTCGACCGTCATCTTCACGCGGCACGGGTGGTGCCGAACCGCTTTTCGCGGGTAGTCTAGGCCCCATGAGCGCGCCCCCAAACCTGCTGCGTTGGCCCAGCCCGCAGGATCATGGCGATGGCGACGCGCAGCGTTTCTGCACCACCTGCGCGTTCGGGCGTGCATGCCTTGGCGACGGCTACGACAAGCGCGCACTCGAGGACTTGCATTGTCTGGTCGAACACACGTCACCTATGCATGCCGGCAAGGAAGTCTTCCGTAACGGCGAGCTGTTCACCGCGATCTATGCGGTGCGCGCCGGCATGGTCAAGACACGGCGCATCGATGAACAAGGCCGTGAACAGATTCTCGGCTTCTTCCTGCCGGGTGAACTGATCGGATTGAACGGCCTGTACAGCGCACGTTATCCGTGCGACGCGGTCACCCTCGACACCGTCACGCTGTGCCGCTTCGCGTTCCCGGCCCTGCGCACGCTGGCGACACGCCTGCCCGGCATTCAGGAAACGCTGTTCCGGCTGATGAGCAAGGACATCGTCAACGCCGCGCTGCTGGGCGGCGACTACAGTGCCGACGAGCGTCTGGCGGCGTTCATGGTCAATCTCTCCGACCGCTTCGCCGAGCGCGGCTATTCCGCAACGCGACTGCACCTGATGATGCCGCGCTCGGATATCGCCAACTACCTGCGCCTGGCCCCGGAAACCGTCAGCCGCGTGCTTCGCCGATTCCAGGACGACGGTCTGATCGAGGTCGAACGTCGCGAAGTCACGTTGCGTGGGCTTGAGCGACTGCGACACCTGGCGCGTTGCGTGTTGCAGCAGTAACGCCGATGCTCGCCTACTACCCGCAACTCAAAGCCGTGCACATGCACGCAGCGATGCTGTCGTTCGGCATCTTCTTCCTGCGCGGCATACTGATGCTGCTGCATTCGAAATTCACCAACCACGCGACATTGCGCTACTCCAGTTACGTCGTCGACACGACCCTGCTGACCGCAGCGCTGATGCTCGCGTCGCTGCTGCACCAATATCCGTTCGTGCACGCCTGGTTGACGGCGAAAGTGTTGCTGATGCTGCTGTACATCGTGCTCGGCAGCCTGGCACTGAAACGCGCAAAAACCCGCCGGGCGCAGATCCTCGCCTTCATCGCCGCCTGCCTGACCTTCGCGATGATCTTCGCGGTGGCCCGCACGCACCATTGGGCGGCGGGGTTGCTG
>JAYUXS010000019.1:0-2357 GCA_043752845.1 Lysobacterales bacterium
CTGGATGCCGATATTGGCGATGTGAGCCACGTTGGCGAACGACAATGAAGCCGAGTCGTACAAGCAGAGATGCAACTTCGCCGGGTTTGAGCACCGGCACGTTACCCACGAGCTACGCGACCGCGACCTGACGCACCCCGATGAACTCGGCATCGAGTTGCGGTTCGCCTTCCTCAAGCAACATCGATATCACTTCGCGCAGATTCGCGTCCAGTTCTTCCAGCGTTTCAGCTTGCGAATGGGCGCCCGCAAAACCCGGCACAAAACCGACGTAAAGACCGGTTTCCGGGCAACGTTCGATCACTGCAGAATAGGTGCGCATCGCCATCCTCACGAGTCGATCTGTATTCTCCGCTCGCGCGAAGGGCTATGCAATAAGAACATAGAAGGGCGCAATAGGCGCGGCCGATCACAACCGCGACGAACCCGAATGCAAATTCGGCAGGCACTTCAAATGCCTGATGATGCAGCCGCTCACGGACTGAAGATCGTCTGCAGCGTCGCGAGGATGTGGGCGAGCGTGGACGGCGAGGCGCGGCCGGACTTGCGTAGCAGTCGCGACTGATCGACGGCACGGACCTGATCGAGCAGGACCAGCCCTTTCTGTCCGTCGTGAGTGATTGGGATACGAAATGGCGCGAGCTGGCCCTTGCTGGTCATCGGCGCGACGAGCACGGTGCGCAGGTGGTTGTGCATTTCGGGCGGCGATACGACGACGCAGGGTCGTGACTTGCGGATTTCGCTGCCCTGGGTTGGATCAACATTCACGACCCAGATGTCGCCGCGAGCTACCACCGATGATCCGCGTCGGCGGCGTTTCCAAACTCGCCCATCACCAGCGCGTCTTCACCTGTTTCGGCCACATGGCGCGCCGCTTCCGCCCAACCTGCTCGTGAAGCGGGTCGGCGCAACACGATGGCACCGCCCTCGACGCTGATCTCGGCTTCGTCGGTCAACCCCGCCTGCGCAAGCATCGGCTTCGGGATCACGACGCCGCGCGAATTGCCGATCTGGCGAATACTGGTCATTAGCGCTTTCATGGCAACAATGTTATTACAGCGCCATCGGGTTGCGCCAGCATTGCGAATGACTCACTTCATGCGACCGGCAAACCAGCGCCCGATCGCCGCCGCTTTCAGCGGCTCAATGCGGCATGAAGCCATACATCGCTTCGAGCTGGGCAGTCTCGTTGCGGCTGGCCTCGGACTTTTCGGGATCGGCAACGATCTGCGACATGCCCGAATTGACGTGCGACGTGCGGAACACCATCGGCCACGGTAGCCGATGACGCAGCAATGCCGAGTGCGCGCCGCCATGTCGCAGGATATTGGCGAGCACCGGGCGAGTCTGAGTGATGATGTTCGGCAACACCGGCGCCGTCGCTTCAACGAGGTGGATGCGGGGCAGGTTTGTCGTCGCCAGTCGACCTAGCCATTCGTTGTCCAGATGCCAGCGAAATGCTTCGTTGAACAAGCCGACGCGATCCAGCGTCGAACGCTTCATCACCCAGCCGGAAGGCGTCGGAAAATCGAAAATACGCAACACCTCGCCGTTAACCAGCGTGGACAATTGCGTGGATGAAACAAATTCCGCATCGCCCAACGCCGCCAGTGCCTGCTCCAGAAACATCGGTTGCCAGTGGTCGTCGTCTTCAAGGATGGACACTGCGTCGCCACGGGCTTCGGCGAGCGCGGCATTCAATGCTGCGCTTTGCAGCGCTTGCTTCGCTTCAATGACGCGAATATCACTGCTGATGCGCGTGCGCGCACGCGCACTCATGCCGGGATCGACGGCGACCATCAGCTCGAGTTCATGTCCGCGCGCCAAGACGGTCTGCGCTCGTGCCGTTGCAATGGCCCGCTCGACGAACCACGGTCCAGCGTCATTGGCCGGATTGATGGGCGCGAGACGCGAAGGAACAATGATTGAAATTTTCATGCGACCTCGTCAACCGCGTTCAGCATATGAAGATGGCGATGGCAAACGCTGTCACGGAGCATTGCGGCCCGCGTACCAACGCCCGATCGCCAGGCGTTCGGCTTCGGTCATGCCGCTGATGTTGCCGGGTGGCATGATCTTCAGTTCGACGACTTGTTTGTGGATCAATGCGGCGTGAGTCTCAATCAATTCCGCCGTGTCGTAGCGCATGCCTTTCGGTGCGCTCGCC
This sequence comes from Lysobacterales bacterium, assembly GCA_043752845.1. Lineage (GTDB taxonomy): Bacteria > Pseudomonadota > Gammaproteobacteria > Xanthomonadales > Ahniellaceae > JADKHK01. The sequence goes on from JAYUXS010000019.1 coordinate 2,168, forward strand.
ATCAGCGTCGGGCGGGCGGCGTGGCAGGCGAGGCAGTGCTTGGCGATGATCGGCTGAATTGCGGCAGTGCCGGGCTGCTCGGCGAAGGAATCAGGCAAGACCAATGTCGGCGAGGCGCTGCCATCGGGCATGCTGCCGATCGCCGGCGTTTCGATCACGATCGCATCGCGGGGTGCAGGCGCCAGCCAGA
>JAYUXS010000020.1:0-5654 GCA_043752845.1 Lysobacterales bacterium
CAGGCCGGCATTATCGCTGCGGGTGCGTTGTACGCGCTCGATCATCACATCGAGCGTCTGGGCGACGACCATGTCCATGCCAAACGTCTCGCCGAAGGATTGGCGCGGTTGCCGGGCGTGCTGCTCGATCCGTCCAGCATCGAGACGAACATCGTGTTTTTCCAGCTCGATATCGATCGACTCGGCTTCGATGCACCGGAATTTTCGCGACGGCTGGCCGCGCATGGCGTACGCATCGGTCCGTTCGACGTGCGCACGCTGCGTGCGGTGACGCATCTCGATGTCACCGCCGCCGACATCGAACACACGCTGCGCGTCGCGGCGGACTGCATCGAACGTACGCAGTGACCGCGATGCTCAGCCTCGACCATGCGACGATCAACGCGCAGTTGGAGGCACAATGGCTGGTGCCGGACCTCGCTGCCCGCCCGCCCGCACATTGGCAAAAGCGTATGGCGATCATCGTGCCCTATCGCGATCGCGCCGAGCACCTGCAGGCGCTGGTCGCGCATCTGCAGACCTATTTTCGCCACGACAAACTCGACCGCAGCATCGACTGGCAACTGCACGTCGTCGAACAGGTGGATGCGCAACCCTTCAACCGCGGCGCGCTGATCAATGCCGGATTCAAGCTCGCCGCAGACGGCGTCGACTACATCTGTCTGCATGATGTCGACATGCTGCCGATCTGGGCCGACTACGCCTGGCCTGAACATCCGGCGCGGGTGTGCCTGTATGGCTTGCCCAATCCGCAACAGAAGCACCTGTGCCTCGGCGGCGTCACCGCGATTGCGAACGCCGACTTCATGGCACTGAACGGATTCAGCAACGGCTACTGGGGCTGGGGTTACGAGGACTACGATTTCCGTTTGCGCATCCTCGCTGCGAACCTGCACATGGAAGCGCGCGACGGCATGTTCACCGCGCTGCCGCACGCGCGCAATGGCGTCACCGCCAACGGCCACGAGAGCCCGGCCGGACGCCGCAACCGCGAGCGCATCCAGGGTCTGCATGGCCACGGCTTCGTCGCCTGGCGTGAGGAAGGCCTGAACAGCCTGCATTTGCACCTGCAGTCCAGTGAGCCGTTGTCCATCGCCGGACAGCGGGTCGATCACGCGACACACCACCGCGTGATCGTCGGCGGCTGAGGCGATCCCCCGGCGGCTGACCAGATTGCTACACTCGGGCCAACCATGTCCCGACCGCACAAGAGTCAAGCGCAGATGGCTGTGCCCATCGATGATGGCGACAGCAACGGCGCGTTTGCGCAATTCGCCATCAATCTGCTTTCATGCGAAAGCTTGGACGACATCCCGCAGGTGCTGCATCCGGTGTTCGGCGAACACTTCGGTGTGCACGGCTTGCGCGTGCTGTGGCGCATTGGCGGTGGCACCGGCAGCGACATCCACCGCGGCGTCGCACCGGCCAGCACCTACAGCCCGTATCTGTGCGAACAGATCGACCACAGTCCCGCCGAAGCCGGCATCGCGGTCGCATTGAATCCCGCGAAAGGTGAAAGCGGCATCGCGATCTCGCTCGGCGGCCCGCATTTGTTCACGCGCGCCTGCCTGATTCTGCTCGGTGACAGTGCGCGCCTGTTGATCGAGGTGGAAACCGACGCGTTCCGGCTGGTCTTCAAACCGCTGGTGCGACGCATCGCTGAACTCATCGAACGCGAGCGCCTGCGCACGTCCCTGCACCGCCTCGAATCGGCCGAGCGCCTGCAGCGCGCGCTCTATGCCATCGCCGATCTGGCTTCGGCCGATATCGATATGCCGGAAATGCTCGCCGGGATCCACGAGATCGTCGGCGAACTGATGTACGCGGAAAACTTCATCATCGTGCGTTACGACAGCACTCGGCGGGTGCTGCGCTTCATCTATTTTGTCGACTCCAAGGACGGGGTTCCGGCCGACCCGGGGCACGAGTATCCGGAGGCAGAACTCGCCAACAGCCTGACCTTGGCGATGATGAAGCACGGGCGTCCGGTGATGGGCTCGTCGGCGCAGCTGCGCGAGGAGCTCGGCGTCGCCAGTGACACCGCATTCTTCGGGCCAGACAGCTTCGACTGGCTTGGTGTGCCGATGCTCGCCGGCACCGACGTGCGCGGCGGCATCGTGGTGCAAACATATGACGACAGCGTGCGCTACAGCGAAGAGGATCGCACCCTGCTCAGTTACGTCGCGCAGCACATCCTGACCACATTGCTGCGCCGCGAAGCGCATGAAGAACTTGAAGCACGCGTTGAACAGCGCACCATCGAACTGCGTGTGCAAATCGCCGAAACCGAGCGCGGCGAGCGACTGGAAGCGGCCTATCGGCACATCGCCGAAGCAGCAACGACCGCTGAAACCATGGACGCGTTTTACCGCGAATCACATCGCATCGTCGGCGAATTGCTCAACGCGAGGAATTTTTTCGTGGCGCTGGTCGGCGAAGACGATTCGTTCTGGTTTCCCTACGCGGTGGATGAACGTGATCCGCTGGCCCGATTCGAGCCCCGCAAACGCGGCAAGACGCTGACCGACTACGTCTTGCGTAACGGCCGTTCCCTGCTTGCCACCCGCGAACAGATCAAGCGCATGCGTGAGTCCGGCGACGTCGCCATGTCGGTCGGTACGCCTTCGGTATGCTGGTTGGGCGTGCCATTGCGTGGCGAAGCCGGCCTGCTTGGGGTGATGGCGGTGCAGAGCTATCAAGACGATGTTCTCTACGACGAACGGGACCAGCAAATCCTGACCTTTGTATCGAACCATGTTGCCCTGGCGCTCGAGCGCAAACACGCGCAGGACTCGTTGCGGCATGCCTACGCCGAGCTTGAGCGCCGTGTCGACGAGCGCACGCGAGAATTGGCCGAAACCAATCGCGAGCTCGTCGATCAGATCAAGGTACGCCAGCAGGTCGAACTGCGCCTGAAGCACGAAGCCCTTCACGATGCGCTGACCGGGCTGCCGAATCGCGCGTTGTTGCTGAACCGGCTCGGCCATGCACTGGCGCGCTTCCGCCGCGATCCCGCGCGCCTGTTCGCGGTGCTGTTTCTCGATCTTGACCGCTTCAAGATCATCAACGACAGCGTTGGTCATCTGATCGGCGACGAGTTGCTGAAGGAAGTCAGCGCCCGCATCAGCGGCACGTTGCGCGCCGACGACACCATCGCGCGTCTGGGCGGCGACGAATTCGCGGTGCTGCTCGACGATGTCGACACGCCCGAAAACGTGACTGTCGCCGCGAACCGCATGATCGCGGTACTGCAGGAACCGGTGCGTCTCGGCGGCAAGGAGCTGTTCACTTCTGCAAGCGTCGGCATCGCGATGGCCGATGCGCGTTACACCCGTGCCGAAGAATTGCTGCGCGACGCCGATGTCGCCATGTATCGCGCCAAGGCAGCGGGCCGCCATCGTGTCGAATTGTTCGACGAGCGCCTGCATCAGGAAGCGCTGCGTGTGCTCGACCTGGAGGGCGACCTGCGGCGCGCGCTGACGCGCAACGAATTCGAGCCGCATTACCACGCCATCGTCGATTTGATGGACGCGAGCGTGGTCGGCTATGAGGCCTTGCTGCGCTGGCATCACCCGGAACGCGGCCTGCTGCTGCCCGGCGATTTTCTCGAAGTGGCGGACGACACCGGTTGCTCCGAGCAGATCGACTGGCAGATGTTCGACCAGGTGTGTGCTGCGACGGCGTCGCTCGTGGTCGGCGAACAGTACGTCGCGATCAATGTCTCGCCACGGCATTTCCGCAATTCGGACTTCAACCGCCGCCTCCTCGATCGCATGATCGCCTACGGCGTGCCGGCATATCGCCTGCGCATCGAGATCACCGAGGGCGCGATTCTCGAGAACCCCCTCGATATCCGCGAAGCACTGTTGCAACTGCGCGCGCAGGGCGTGCTGGCGTCGCTGGACGATTTCGGCACGGGTTACTCGTCGCTCTCGTACCTGCACCAGTTCCCGATCCATGCCCTGAAGATCGACCGCTCCTTCGTGTCCGAACTCAAACCGGGCCTGCCGCGCGGCAACACCGCGATCGTGCGCGCGATTCTGGCGCTGGCGCGCTCGCTGAACATCGAAGTGGTCGCCGAAGGTATCGAGACGACAGCGCAACGCGAGGCCCTGTTGGAGCTGGGCTGTCGCTATGGCCAGGGCTTTCTGTTCGCGCATCCCCGCCCGGCGGCCGATATCCGTTCGCTCAAGCTCCAAGCGTCAGATCAAACGCTTCGACTCGGTCGAGCCTGATCTTGTTGGCGAACAGCGAAAAAGCCAGCATCCCCGCAAGCCCATTGGCTTTCTGAACCCAGGGCGGCAGATAGGTCGGCGCGGCGATGTAGCCGGAGTCGAACCAAGGCTCGAGCGTGATGACATCGTGCAAGGTCATCTTGCCGGCGAACAGGTTGCGGCACAGTTTCAGCTTCTGATTCTTGAGCGCCCAACGGAAGAATGTGTGCACGGACAGCAGTCCGTGCAGATAGACGGTGTCCTTGGTGAATGCCGCGCCGCCTTCCACTGGCACGCCGCGAAAAATGCGGGCGGCGGACGCGAAACTGTCGTTGTCGTTCTGCCCGGCTTCGAGGAAGTAACGGAACACCTCGATGAAATCGGCGCCGGCCTGCGCCTTTTCGATCGCCAGGATGCGCAGGCTGATGCGCTTCATGCGCTGGATGTCGATGGCACCGGTGATCAGCTCGGCGAACGTCGCGAGTCCTTCCTGGGTCGCGGTGATGCGCGGCGAATTGCGCGCCATCGATGCGAGATTGGGCTGCGCTCGACCGTTCAACGCCGTCAACGAATGCACGAAGGCTTCGTGTTCCAGCAGTTGATGGCGGTCGTATTCGGTGAATCCGGTATCGGCGCGCAAGCGAATGCGGGTTGTGCCGGCCGCCGCCTTGGCGGTCAGCTTCGGGTCGACTTCGACGCGCACCGAATGTTTCGTGAAAAAGGCATCGAGCTTCTGTTGCAGCTCCACGCGCATGGTCTCGGCCGAAAACACGTAATCGGGTTCCTGTGTCGCGAGTTCGCGCGAAAGCTCATCGGCGAGCAGGATGAAGTGCTCGGCGGCGTCGATGTTGTGATAGTCGGATCCGGGCAGGAAGTCCCCGGGCTTGCCGAACAGCGCCGCCGAATGCACGCTGACATCACGCGTTCCGATCGACTCCAGCAGGCGCGTGGCAATCTCCCAGCTTTCCGCCGTGCGGCGCACATAGCCGCCGATCGGGTGGTTGTCGGTGGCATGCGCTTCGTGCTGGATGGCATCGAGTTCTTCGCGCACGTCGCTGTAGTCGAACTGGGCGTACTCGATCTTCGGCAATTCGACCCGACCGGCGCGGTAACGTTCGAGAAACTTGCGCTGAGCCGAAGCGGGCCAACTGAGCGCATCGAGCATGCGGATACCACGAACCGCTTCCACCAGTCGCCGATCGAGTGCCGCGAAATAGGCGAGATCGGCGATGTCGGCCATTTCAACGCTTTCCGTGCTTGTCGATCAGACGTGCGCCGAGCGCCTTGTTCTGGACGCGATCGGCCGCACGTTTTTCATGCGCGGCGGCGCGCAGGCGGGCGGCGTCGCGCTCAAGGATCAGCTTGAGATAGCCCTCGTAGCGACGCGCCTCGATGCGTCCGTCCTCGATCGCGGCACGCACCGCGCAACCGGGTTCGCTG
>JAYUXS010000021.1:0-2350 GCA_043752845.1 Lysobacterales bacterium
CTTGCATGTGTTAGGCATGCCGCCAGCGTTCAATCTGAGCCAGGATCAAACTCTTCAGTTAAATCAAAGCTGAAAAGCGAACCAAGTCAGTTCACTAGCGTTAACTACTGTTCTTTCTCGGACGCCAAATGTTACGGCAGGTCATAACCCACCAGGCGTCCACTCAAAATACCTGCGCACGCTGTCAAAGATCTGTAAACACCGCAGACTTCCGTCCGCAACCCAAGACGTTTCGTCCCGAGTGAGCCGCGCATTATAGGGCGGTTTTAGTGTCTGTCAACTACCTCCTCTCGAGTCGCTTTGATGACACGGCGAGCGCGAGGGGGGAGAGATGCTAGCCGGCTGTTTCTAGATACACAAGCGTTTTTCGATCGGTACCACGACAATCGTCGCCGGCAATGACATATTCAGCTTCCGAGGCGCAGACGACACGCAAAAGCAATGAACAAGGACGTGCAAACGTTTTCCGCCAAAATAGAAATCGCACGCATCGCTGCAACTTGCGTGCGCTGTGGCTTGTGTTTACCGCATTGTCCCAGCTACCGCGTGGAGCGCAACGAAGCAGATTCGCCGCGCGGCCGCCTTGCGCTGATGTTGGCACTAACGGAAGACGGGCCAAGTGCGACATCGAGCCTGGATCGTTGTCTTGCGTGCGGCGCGTGTGAACAAGTCTGCCCACCCAAGGTGTCGTTCGTGCGCGCGATGGGTCTGACGCGAACCCACATCGCATCGGCCAGGGAATCGTCGTTCGGTGTGGCTGTCCGCCTGATGTCCGCGCGGCCAAAGTTTTTCGCGATGAGCGCACGCATCGCGACGCGCATGCGCCGATGGCTACCGACAGCATGGCGCCGCCGCCTCAATCTGGATGGCCTCGCACGGCTGCATGTGCACGCGGCGCGATCGATTGATGCGAAAGCGAGCGTCACGACGCAGCGGCCGATTCGCCTGCTCGGCGGCTGTTCAGCAGATGCGCTCGAATACGGGGCGATCGTTGCAGTCGAACGCGTCGCGCGATTCATTGGTCAGCCGCTGATCGTCGATACCCGGCACTGTTGCGGCGCGCTGCAGGCGCACCTGGGACGCGCGCCCAATGTCCGCAGACCGCAATCGGACGAGGCCGAGGAATGGCTGGTCGTCAATTCGGGCTGCACGACGCAATGGCAAAGCGTGCGCGGCAATGGTCGCGTCACCGGTATCGCGACGTGGCTCGATCGCGCCGTCGCTTTGCTCGCGAATCGACTGAGGCACACCTCGTTGCGCATCGCGTTGCATACACCGTGTTCACAGCAGATGCTCGCCGGCGAAATCTCTGCGATGACGCGAATGCTGCAGCGCATTCCCGGTGCCGTGACGCTGAAAATGCCGTTGCAGCCGCGTTGCTGTGGCGCAGCTGGCACTTATTTCCTGAATCAGCCGCAGGCGTCGCAACAACTGGCCGATGAAATGGCCGTACATTTGGTCGAGATGCAACCGGATGTCGTCGTCAGCGCGAACGGCGGCTGTCGCGCGCAGTTGGGGCAAGCCCTGTTCGAACGCGGTATCGCCACGCGCGTGCTGCATCCGGCAGAATTGATCGCGGGACTGCTAGAGGAACAAGGATGAGCGCATTGCGTCGACACACCTGGACTGACCGCGGCTTGGCCGTCGTGGATACAGCGCGACTCCGGCCTCCTTCAACTGCGGCCGCACGCAACAACCCCGCCGGGGCGCTGACTTCGGAATCCGTGCATGCGCATGACCAGCGACTCGTCGCCGGATTGATGCGCATCAATCATTCGGGCGAGGTTTGCGCGCAAGCCCTGTATCTCGGGCAGGCCGCCGTCGCCGAATCGCAGGGGACACGTGCGCATCTGCTGCAGGCCGCCGACGAGGAACACGATCACCTCGTGTGGTGCGCGGCGCGGCTCGAGGAAATCGGTGCGCACGAAAGCGTGTTCAACCCGCTCTGGTTCGTCGGCAGTTATCTGATCGGTGCTGGCGCGGCCTTGTTCGGCGACAAGATCAGCCTCGGCTTCGTGGTCGAAACCGAACGCCAGGTGGAAGCGCATCTGGACGACCATCTGAATCGCCTGCCGCTGGCGGACGCACGTTCACGCGCGATCCTCGCGACCATGCAACGCGAGGAAATCGAACATGGCCAACACGCACAGGATCTTGGCGGCGTCGAATTGCCACAGCCGGTCAAGCGCCTGATGGGCTGGTGCGCCGACGCGATGCGTTTCGTCACTTATCGCGTTTGACAGGCCGGTGCTGCGGATCAGGTCAGGTTGCGGCCGTGGAACAACTCTTCGATTTCGCGCTTCAACTGCGCTTCTATGCGCAGGCGATCCTTGAATGACAGATCCTTGGC
>JAYUXS010000022.1:0-2346 GCA_043752845.1 Lysobacterales bacterium
GCAAGCCTTGGGATGGCGCGATCGACCGTGCAGTCGGCGGTCGAGCGCTTCGCGCAGGCGGGTTTGGCTTGGCCGTTGCCAACGGAGCTGGATGAGGACGCGCTCTATGCGCGGCTGTATCCGACGGCACCAACAGCGCGTTCGGCGGATCCGGATTTCGCGAAGATCACTACTGAGCTGAAGCGCAAAGGTGTGACGCGCACGCTGGTCTGGCAGGAGTACGTTGCCGAGCATGGCGCGCAGGCGTTGGCCTATTCGCAATTCTGCGCACGACTGCAAGCCTATCAACGCACCTGCGACCCGGTGATGCGCATGCAACATCGGCCGGGCGAGAAGGCGTTCGTCGACTACGCTGGTCTGTGCATGGCGGTCACCGATGCGCGCACCGGTGAGCAGCGCAAAGCCCAAGTCTTCGTCTCGTCGCTTGGCTTCTCGTCGGCGATCTATGCCGAAGCGACGTGGACGCAGAACGAGGCCGACTGGATCGCCGCGAACGATCACGCACTGATTGCGTTCGGCGGCGTGCCTGGCGCGATCGTGCCCGACAATCTCAAGTCGGCGGTGACGCGGACCGATCGCTACGAACCCGCGATAAACAGCAGTTATCAGGAGTGGGCCGAGCACGTCGGCACGGCGATTCTGCCGGCACGGGTGCGTTCGCCCGACGACAAGGCCAAGGTCGAGAACGCGGTGCGGCTGGTCACGCAGTCGGTGCTGGCGCCGCTGCGCGATCGGATCTACTTCTCACTGGTCGAGTTGAATGTCGCGATCCGCGAGGGTGTGGCCAAGCTCAACGCCAAGCCTTTCACGAAGCGGGAAGGATCGCGGGACCTCGCGCTTGTGGAGGAACGCACACACCTTCGTCCGCTGCCAGCAACGCCATTCCAGTACGGTCATTGGCGCAAGGCACGGGTCAACATCGACTATCACATCGAGGTCGATAAGCGCCTGTACTCGGTGCCGCATGCGCTGGTGCGTCAGCAGGTCGACGTGCGTCTGGGCGCGACGCTGGTCGAGGTCTATCGCAAGGGCCAGCTCGTTGCTGCGCACCCGGTCGGCTACAAGCCGAGTGATTGCAGCACCAAGCCTGAGCATCTGCCGGAGAAGCATCGCGGCTATCTCGATCGGACACAGAGCAGCTTGCAACGGCGTGCCGGCGTGATCGGTGAAGCAACGGCGCAAGTCATCGCTGCGCAGGTCACGCGCAAGGCCCATCCGGAGCAGACCTATCGCACCAGCCAGGGCATCTTGCGCCTGGCCAAGGATCACGGCGCCGAAGCGCTGGAAGCGGCGTGTCGGCGCGCACTCGATCTGAACGCGATCAGCTATCGCGCCATCAACGATTTGATCCGTCACCCGATACCGACGCCGACACCACCGGCGGTCGTGATCGAGCATGCCAACGTGCGCGGCGCGGCCTACTACGGAGACCAGCATGCTCACTGAGCCCTTGTTTCAGGCACTGCAAACGCTGGGCCTGCGCGGCATGGCGCGCCAGTTCTCTGCGCAATTGCAGAGCAGCGATCTCGCAGCGCTGCCGTTCAATGACCGCATGGCACTGCTCGTCGACGCGGAGCAGTCCGAACGCTCAAACTATCGCTATGCGCAGCGCCTGCGCTGGGCCAAGCTCGGGCAGTCCGCGAGTCTTGAAGATCTTGACCAACGCACACCGCGTGGACTCGACAAGTCGCTCGTCGCACAACTGACGACGCTGGCCTTCGTCGAGGACAAACGCAATCTGTTGATCACCGGCCCGACCGGCGTGGGCAAGAGTTATCTCGCCTGCGCCATCGGTCAGCAGGCGTGTCGTCACGACATCAGCGTGCGCTATCTGCGCATGCCGCGGTTGGTCGAAGAGTTGATCTGCGCCGACGCGCTCAAGCGCAAAGGCGCGTTGTTCAAACATCTCGCCAAGTTCCGCTTGCTGATCCTCGACGACTTCGGCCTCGCGCCGATCGCCGATGTCCACCAGCGTGACCTGCTCGAAATTGTCGACGACCGCTTCGACAAGAGCAGCACCATTCTCACCAGCCAACTACCAGTCGAGCAGTGGCACGGCTGGCTCGGCGAACCCACGCTCGCCGACGCCATCCTCGATCGTGTCGTGCACAACGCTTACAAACTCGCGCTCAAAGGCGAATCGATGCGGAGGAAAAAGGCCACCTGACCCCGGCCAGGAATCACGATCGCAAACCTGCGATCATCCAACCCCCACCAGCCTGTGGATAACCGTACCGGCTTGGATCGGAATGCCGTACCGGCTTGAACCGGAATGCTGTACCGAATTCATCGGAATCCGCGGTGGTGAGCGCAACGGCGGCAAGCGCGGGCGCGGGGCAGCGCACA
>JAYUXS010000023.1:0-2346 GCA_043752845.1 Lysobacterales bacterium
GCCGCGCCGAAGCCGGTCTGCGGCGTGCGCCGAGTGGCCACGGCATCAGCCGCCAGATCGCCGCGATCGTCAGCGATGGCGACCGCACGCCGATGCTGCGCACGCTCGCAGCGCGCACCCTGGTCCTGCACGGTCATGACGATCCGATGGTGCCGATTGCCCATGGCCGACAATTGGCTGCCGTCATTCCCAAGGCGCGGCTGCACGATATCCGCGGCTGGGGCCATGACCTGCCGGACGCCTTGAACGGCGAGCTGGCGCAACTGATTGCGGCGCACGCGTTATTGCGCTGATCGCGGGTCCCCCGGAACAGGGGGTGTTGGTCGCGGTCACGACGGTTTACGGTGCGATGCATGCTTGGAGCATTCAACGCCATGAGTCGCACCGCCTTCACCCTGCTGTTGTCACTTTGGATGGCAAGCGCGCACGCGGCGACGCCTGCGCCACCTGCGGCCCTCGGCTTCGTTGAGAACCTGGGCCAGTTCGATCAACGGGTTGCCTACCAACTTGCGCATCGCGGTCACGACGTCTATGCGACGCGCGACGGTGCGATCGTGCATCGCTTTCATGGTGAGGTTGCCACTGATTGGGTACTGGTCGAACACTGGTCCGCAAGCGGCAAACCCTGGCGCGCGGACGGCAACGCCGCGACCACGATCGCGTTGATTTCGGCCGGGGGCACTCGGCATGGCGGCGTGTATGCGCAACTGCGTCGCGAAAACGTCTGGCCCGGCGTCGACGCACAGCTGCGCGTGCAGCGCGACGGCGTGGAAACGCAATTCAACATCGCGCCCGGTGCCGATGTCGGCGCGATCGCGGTCGCGCTGTCAGGTGCCGAGAAGCTGAATCTGCATGCAGACGGAAGCCTGCGTATTGCCACCGGGATCGGCGGCATCAAACTCAGCGCGCCGGTCGCGTGGCAGGTCATCGACGGCGAACGCGTCGATGTCGCGGTGGCGTACGAGGTACATGCTGCGAGCGGTTACGGTTTCCGCGTCGGCGACCATGATGCGCGCCACGCACTGCACATCGATCCGGTCATCCGCTCGACCTTCGTCGGTGGCGACAGCGACGAATGGATCGAAGCGATGGCCGTCGCCGACGACAGTGTCTACGTGACCGGAGTTACGAAATCGGCGAATTTCCCGGGCACGGTCGGCGGCGCGCAACCGACGATGATTCGCACTTCGACGCTCGGCGGCAACAGCTTCGTCGCCCGCTACAGTCGCGACCTGACGCAGTTGCTGCAGGCGACCTATCTCGGCATACACGGACCGTTCGGAAGCGGCGGACAGAGCGGCGGCGCCGCGCCGTACGCGCTTGCCGTGACCGCCGACAGTGTCTACGTGACCGGCGTGACCAGCGCGGGTGCGATGCCGCCAGGGCAGGCGTCCGGCGCGCAGACGAGTGCGGGTAGCGACTTCGACGCGTTCATCGCGCGGCTCAATCGCGGCCTGACCGTTCTGCGCGCGAGCAGCTATCACGGCGGCAACAACAACGATGTCGGCCACGCGATCGCGGTCGATGCGAGTTCGGTCTATATCGCTGGTTCCACTTCGTCGTCGAACCTGCCCGATCTCGCCGGTGCCGCGGTCGGTACCCTGGTCAACCCGGGCAATGGCGACGCGTTCGTCGCGCGCTTCTCGCTCGACCTCGGCACGCGTCACCGCAGCACGTACCTGAGCGGCGCCGGCAACAACGGCGCGACTGCGCGCGACATGTTGATCGACGCGGACGGCATTTACATCGTCGGCGAGAGCGCTGGCGGGCTGTTCGCGACCAGCGGCGCGTTCCAGCCAAATCGCGGTTCGGTCGGCTTCAGCAGCGATGCATTCATCGGGCGCTACTCCGCCGATCTCGGCACCCTGCATCGCGCGAGCTACATCGGCGGCAGCGGCATTGACGGCGCGCGCGAAATTGCAGCCAATGCCACGGCACTTTACGTCGGCGGTGAAACGTCGTCCGGCGCGTTCCCGATCGCGCCAGACGCTCCCGACATCACGGCCGTCGGCGGCGACAGTTTCCTGTTCGCGATCTCGCGCGATCTTTCCGCGCGTGTCGGGGCGACCCTGTTCGGTGGCTCCGGTGGCGAGAACGTCGGTGGGCTGGCCGCGAACGACACCACGGTGTTCATTGGCGGCACGACGAACTCGAACAATCTACCGGCCAGCGCCGGTGGCGCCGAGTCCGGCAATCCAGGCAGCTCGATCGTCGGTTTCGTCGCGCGACTGAATGCGGGGCTGTCGCAGATCGCGCAGTCGACGTACTACTTTGGAGGCGTAGGGGGCAAGCAGGTGTACGCGCTCGGCTTGGCCGGCAGCGACGTCTACCTCGGCGGCCGAATTC
>JAYUXS010000024.1:0-2345 GCA_043752845.1 Lysobacterales bacterium
TTTTCTCATCGAGTCGAAGGGTGATGTTGGCGGTCATGGCTGCTCTCGGTTGCACATTAAAAGTGTAGCACTCAAAAAGTGCAAAAGAGGTCGGCGCCGCGTATCGGACCAATCCGATCAGACCAATCCGGTGCTCAAATAGACCACGATCACGACAAACAGCGCGGTCGTCTTGACCAGGGTGGCGAGCGCAATGCGCAACCCGCCGATGCCGAACCGGTGATGCCCGCCAGTACCGTGACACTGACCGTTTCATTGATCAGCGGATTGGGAATCGCCGCAAGCGCATTCGCGACCACGAGAAATCCGGGCAAGGCCGCGATCACCGCGCCGAAGCCGTATTCCGATGCGGTGTTCGTAGCGGCCAGCAAGGCACCGCCGATCATCGCCTTGGTGCCATCGGCAAACGCCGTCGTGACCGGCTTCCACGCGAGCAACAGCACGGCGATGATGCCGGCCAGCAATGCGGCTTCCACGGCCCAGATCGCGGCCACTTTCGATACGTCCTGCAGCACCGGCGCCAAAAGCGGATGCGGTAGGTCGGCAACCCGTCGGCGCCATTCAAGATAAGTCATGCCGATGACGAGAATGAAAAGCGCGCCGACGACGCCGAGCCAGGGCGCAGCCGAGGTATTGGAGCCGAAGAACGCGGTCGGAATGATGTTCTGGATCTGCGGCGTGCCGGGCAGTGCGTCCATGGTGAAGGTGAACGCGACGAGCGCGATGGTGCCGGGAATCAGGCGCTTCGGGATATCGGCTTGACGGAACAACTCGGCGGAAAAGGGGTAGACCGCGAACAGGACCACGAACAGCGACACGCCGCCGTCGGCAGTGCACTGACGGCGACGGAACCCGGCCATCTTTTCCATGAACAGCCCGGTGAACATCGGCGCGACCAAGGCCCGATCGGTCAGCAGCACGGCGCCGACTGCGGCGATCGGTGCGAACAGGATGACGCTGAGGCCGCGATAGGCCACATACATCAGGAAACACAGTGCGGCGAGGACGATCACGAACGACATGCCAGCTCCCAGGCTTCGGCAAGGCGCAGTGTCGATGCTCGCGCGGCTGGCGGACATTGGACCAAGGTACAGGTGTCAGTCGCGATCCGCGCACCTTCAGTGGTGACAAGGATCGGCGCCTGTCGCGTCGGGGAGAGAAACCATCATGATCAAGTCCACCCGGACACCCCTCGCGCTCTCGCTGTTCGCGGTCACGCCGGTAATGGCGCAAGACGAGGCGAAGAAAGACGAAGCCGCGGCCTAGGAAGAGACGACAACCATGAACGAGATCACCGTCACCGCGCGTCGTCGCGAAGAGACGTTGCAGGACGTGCCGGTCGCGGTCACCGCATTCACCGAAACCACGCTGCAGGATCTGAACGTGCAGGACATGGGCGACCTCGATGCCCAAGTCCCGAACCTGACCGTGTATGCCGCGCGTGGCTCCAACTCAACGGTCACTGCGTAGGGCACCCTGTGCGGCAAGAACACCAGTGGCGCGATCAAATACGTGATCAAGCCAATGCTGCCTGAGTTCGGTTCGACGACGACGGTCGCGGTCGGCAATCATGCGCAGCTCGACGTGAAAACCAGCCTGAACATGCCACTTGGCTCCGAATCCGTGGTCGGTCTGGTCTCGCTGGCGTCGCTGAGCCGCGATGGTTACGGCGGGAAGCGTCGCACTGGTCAGCAGGCCGCCGCTCGACGATCGCTACGACGTGTTGAACGGCATGGGCAATGTCAACGACACCAACCTCGACTTCGACACCTTGCCGAACAAGATCGTCGACGTGCGCTCGGTCTATGCCGACGGGCAGCTCAGCCAGGAATTCCAGTTCAACTGCGGCGGCGACAACTGGCAGGGCGTGTTCGGCCTTTACTGGTTCGACGGTGAAGCTGGCGGCACCGTCTACAACAATTTCGTCAATGTCCTTTTCGTTACCACGCAAGGTGTTGTCGACACGCAGGCGCTGGCGATCTACGGCGAAGGCACTTTTCCGATCAACGACACGCTGTCTGTGACCGCCGGATTGCGCTACACCGACGAGAGCAAGGAAGCCGACGTGTTGAATCCGGCCTATGCGAACGCGACGTAACCGTTCGAAGATGAGTCGGTCACCAGTTTCGAGATAGACATCAAGAAGTCCTGCAACGACGACAGCCTGTTCCGCAACGCGTCGCTGTTCCACAACAAATACGAAGACATCCAGCTGTCCGTGTTCAGCGCCTACGACTCGAACGGTGACGGCACCGACGACGCCTTCTTCGGTGACTTCACCAATGCCGGCAAGGCGAAGGTGCAGGGGCTTGAACTCGAGCTGCAATGGATGGTCACGGATCGCT
>JAYUXS010000025.1:0-5627 GCA_043752845.1 Lysobacterales bacterium
ATCAGTTGCTGCTTGTCGGCGGGCGCGACGGCGCGCAGTTCGGCCAGCAGTTCGGTCGACACGGTGTAGGGCGCTTCCTGATACCTGGTCTTGGCGATGAAGTTGCGCAGCGCGAGATTGATCGCGTCCGCGCCGATCTCGTCCTTCAGGCGATACATCACCGATGAACCCTTGCGGTAATGCACATAGCCCTGGCTGTCCTCGACCTTGTACAGCGGCAGTTCCTCGATGATCTCGCCGCCGCGATTGCGCAGGTAGTAGTCGAGTTCGTATTTCAGAAACTTGCGCATGCGCGGCGCGCCGTATTCCTGTTCCATCACCATCAGCGCCGCATACTGCGACAACGTCTCGCTCATCAGCGTCGCGCCCTGGGCGTCGGCGCCGATCACCTGGTGCGCCCACCACTGGTGCGCGAGTTCGTGCGCGGTGATGTAGAACACGTCGTCGACCGCATCTTCGGCATCGACATTGGTGATGAAGCCGACCGATTCCGAATACGGGATGGTGTTCGGGAACGATTGCGCAAAGCTCTGGTATCCCGGAAATTCGAGGATGCGGAACTGGCGGTGCTGATAGGGCCCGAAGGCCTTGCTGAAGTAGTCGAGCGATTTCTTCGTCGCCGAAATCATGCGGTCGACGTTGTACGGATGCTTGGGGTCGTAATAGACCTCGATCGCGACATCGTTCCAGCGGTCCTTCTTCACCGCCCAGTCGGCACTCAGGTACGACCAGAACGAAAGGATCGGCGCATCCATCTCGTAGCGGAAGCAGCGGCGACCGGCCTCGCGCCATTCGCGTTTGAGATAGCCCGGCGCCATCGCGATCTGGTCGGCGCTGGTGCAGACCGTGCTCTTGAAATCGATCCAGTCGGCGTCGTTGCCCAGATAGGTTTCGGTACGCGCTGCGGTTTCGAGTTTCGGCATGCGCCGCGGTTCGCCAAGGTCACGCGAACGGCGTTCGTTTCGGTCCTTGATCTCCAGGCGGCGCTGATAACCGAACTGCGGGAAGTAGTCCGTGTTGTCGAAAAAAGTGCCGTTGTAGTGGATCTTGCCGACCGCGCCGTTGTTGGTGAAGCCCTGATTGCGCACTTCGACCTTGAAATCGAAATCGAATTCGGCGCCGGCTGCGAGCGGTGTCGCGAACTCGAACACGCGCATGCCGAATTCGGCATCGTGCTGCTTCAGTTTCGCGCCGGCGAGGTCGAACTCGGCGGCATACAGTTCCGGATCGAGAAATACCTGCAGTTCGCTGATCGGCGCTGCGGTCTTGTTCTTCATCCGGTAGTGGCCGGCGATGGTGGCGCGACGTTCTGCCGGGAACAGTTGCACATCGCCGTCGACTGCGATGATGCGCGGCTGCGGCAGGTTCTCGGTGGCGCGCCAGGTCTTCTCGTAGGCCGCGCGTAGATCGAGTTCGGTGTCGCTGGCGCGATAGTGGTTCAGCACATTGGTGTTGTAGAAAATGAAGGCGCCGACGGCGAGCGTGGCCGCGACCGTGGCCGCCAGCATCACGCCCGACTTGCCGCGCAAACGCTGCTTGGCAATTTGTGCGCGCACCCGCAGCGGTTCGGCGTTGCCGCGCACCCAGAATGCAGCGGCAACGAGCAGCGCGGCGAGTGTGAACAGTGTCCAGTACGTCTGAAACCAGGCCCAGCCGGTGAGGAAATGACCATAGCCATTCATGTCGGAATAAGGCGTGGCGGCCGGCCATGCGAACGACAGCAGGTAGTGATCAAAATCGAGGCTGCCGAGCACCAACCACGACATCAGGATGCCGATGGTGGCGAGGTAGCCGATCATCTTGTTGTTGCTCAGCACCTGGAACACGATCGACAACCAGCCGATCAGCACATAGGCCACCGAGATCACGGCCAGACCTTTCACGTACAGCAACGGCTCGAAATTGGTGTAGCCCTTGAGCGCCTGACCGACCATGCAGAACAGCGCACCGGCGACCATGAAGCAGAAAACCACGGCGATCAATGCCGTCGCCTTGGCCGCAAGCGGCACCCAGTTCGGCACCGGGAAGGCGTCGACGACACCATCGAGCTTGGCGCCACGTTCACGCCAGACCAGTTCGCCGGCATAGAACATCACCACGATCATCAGGATCCAGCTGTAACTTTCCTGGATGCCGATCAGCATCTGTGCCGTCACCGGATAGAGCGGTGTGTCGTAGACCGGCCCCGGGCCAGTGAGTACGGCGAGCAGATTGAGCAGGCCGAATGCGACCATGATCATGAACGGGATCGAGCGCAGCACATGCAGGGTGTCGAAGCGCGTCTGCTTCAGGTACTGACGCAAGGCACCAGTGAATCCGCTGTCGGTGGGTGCCCCATGGCGCTTCATGGCGATCGCTGGGCGTGACGCGGCGGCGGCTTCGGTCTTGGCAGTTGATGCCTTGCCCGGCTTGCGCGCCTTGCCCGTGCCAGCGCGTTGTGCCCGAAACAGCGTCAACGTCGTCGCGATCAGGACGCTGGCGATCGCCAGCCAGAACGCGCGATTGGCAAGGATGTAACCGGTGAATTGCGGCAGCAGCGTGTTGCGATCCTCCGCCGTCCAGTAACGCGTGGCGATGCCGAGCGCGCGAATGCCGAACGGGTCGGCGATGACGCTGACCCAGAGATTGTCGAGGTCGCGCGTGAACGAGCCGGCCACAATCCACAACACCATGAACGCGAGTATCGCGAGATAGACGCCGAGCATCGAACGCGTGAGTGCTGCGAACAGCATGATCAGTGCGCTCGAGAAGATCAGGTTCGGGATCACGAACACCGCGAGGCCATAAGCGAACGGCGCGAGCGAGAACGGGCCGAGACGCGCCGGATCGATCCATGGCATGAAGCTGCCGAACATGATCGCGAGCGAGATGCCGAGGTAGATCGTCATTGACACGATCACGCCAGCGGTGAAGCGCCCGAGCAGATAACTCTTGGCACCGATCGGCTTGGAGAAGAACAGCTCGGACGTGCCCATCTCGAAATCACGCAGCAAGGTGCCGCCGACAAACGCGCCGGAGATGAACAGGCCGAGGATGGTGAACACGTTCAGCCATTGCACGATCACGAACGGCGCATTGCGATGCACATTGCCGATCGAGCCGCCGATCTGGATGCCGTCGGCGGTGACCGCGCCAAAGGCGGCGAAGGCGAAGACGGCGATGCCGATCCACAACAGGGGTGTGCGCCATTGGTAGCGCAGGTCGAACTTGAGGAATTCAGTGAACATGGTTGATCCTCACGCCGCGATCTTGGCGCGGTGCTGGAACAGCTGGCCGAAGTAGACGTCTTCCAGACCGGCCGCGACGCGTTCGAAGCCGGCCTCCGGCTGGGTGTCCGCGAGCACGTGGATGCGGGGCTGGCCGCCGACCAGACGCGTCGACAACACCGTGTAGCGCGCCTGCAGGGCTTCGAGTTCGTGTTTGTCGACGCGCTTGCTCCAGACTCGGCCTTCGACCGAGCGGATCGCTTCCAGCGGTTCGCCGGTCAGCAGCACCTGGCCCTTGTTGATGATCGCCATGCGCGGGCACAGATCGGTCACGTCCTCGACGATGTGCGTGGACAGGATCACCACCACGTTTTCGCCGATCTCGGCGAGCAGATTGAGGAAGCGGTTGCGCTCCTCGGGATCGAGACCGGCGGTCGGTTCATCGACGATGACGAGACGCGGCGAACCGATCAGCGCCTGGGCGATACCGAAGCGTTGCCGCATACCCCCGGAGAAGCCACCGAGCTTCTGCTTGCGCACGTCCCACAGGTTCACCTGATGCAGCAGGCCCTCGACGATTTCCTTTCGCTCACGCGCCTGCACATAGCCCTTCAACGCGGCGAAGTGATCGAGCAGGTCGAGCGCGCTGACTTTCGGATAGACGCCGAAATCCTGGGGCAGATAACCGAGCACGCGACGCACCGCGTCCTTGTCCTTGAGTACGTCGATCTCGGCCAGTTTCGCCTCGCCGCTATCCGCTTCCTGCAAGGTCGCGAGCGTGCGCATCAGGCTCGACTTGCCGGCACCATTCGGCCCGAGCAGTCCAAACATCCCGGTCGGAATATCCAGCGTGACCGACTTCAGCGCCTGCACGCCATTGGGATAGGTTTTGGACAAATTGCGAATGGACAGCATGCGGAACGCCCCTGAAAGTCAGTGTGTTGGTTAAATAGAACACCATCATCGCCTCTTGTGCCGCATCCGGCATATGCGAAAGGTCATGGTGGGCGCAGATTCGAC
Organism: Lysobacterales bacterium; assembly: GCA_043752845.1. Taxonomy (GTDB): domain Bacteria; phylum Pseudomonadota; class Gammaproteobacteria; order Xanthomonadales; family Ahniellaceae; genus JADKHK01. The sequence continues at coordinate 4,227 of JAYUXS010000025.1, forward strand.
GCGGCTTCGGGCAAGATAGCGGAATGACTTGGCTTCCCATCGCGCTGCTGGCCGCGCTCGCTTTCGCGGCCGGATTCGCTGTCGCCACTTGGCGTCGGCGACCGACTGTCGTCGCCGCGCAGGAGGATGACGACATCGCCGCGATCACCAATGAACGCGAACGCATCTATGCCGACCTGCACGACGATCTGGGCGCCAAGTTGCTGCAACTGGTGCACACCGCCGAAAGCCCACGCCAAGCCGATCTGGCGCGCGCTGTTTTGCAGGATTTGCGCGATGTGGTCACGCGTGCCCGCGGCGCACCGGGCACGTTATGCGACGTGCTCGCGGATATCCGCAGCGAAGCGCAGCAGCGTCTGAACGCCGTGCAGATGCAACTGGATTGGCAGCAGGCAGACGACATCGCCGACCCGGATCTTGAACAGCATCAGGCGCTGCACCTGTTTCGCATCGCGCGCGAGGCGATCAGCAACACCATTCGCCATGCCCAGGCCACGCGTCTGCGCGTGCGCGTGGATGCAACCGCGTCGCGACTCACGCTCGAACTGAGTGACGACGGCATCGGTCGCGGCGGCCATGGCGGCAAGGGCCGTGGCACCGACAACATGCGCGACCGCGCGCGCGAACTCGACGGCAATGTCACCTGGCGCGATGCCACCGGTCATGGCACCAAGGTCATCCTCAGCGTCGCGCTCGGCGCGAGCGAGGAAGCATCCTGATGGCCGCTTTCAACGCCGCGCTGGTGATCGACGATCTGGACCATTGTCGCGACTGGTTGGCACGCGCACTTGAATTGGCGTTTCCAGGCATCGCGATCGCGTTTGCCGATTCGGTGGCGAGCGGCCTCAGTGCACTGCAATCAGCACCGCCGCTGGTCTTGTGCGATCTCGGACTGCCGGATGGTTCGGGCCTGCAACTGATCGAACATCTGCAGCGGCAATCGCCACAGTGCTACGTCGTCGTCACCACAGTGTTCGATGATGACGCGCACTTGTTTCCGGCCCTGCGTGCCGGTGCCCAGGGTTATCTGCTCAAGGATGCGACGGTCGAAGCCATTGCCGATCTGTTGCGCGGCATCGTCGATGGCCAGCCACCCTTGTCGCCGTCAATTGCAAGGCGCGTGCTGCGCCATTTCCAGGCGCCGCCGAGCGTGGTGGCGAATGCCGACGCGCTGACCGCACGCGAACGCGATGTGCTCAAGCTCATTGCGAAGGGGCTGACCGTCGCCGATTGTGCCGCAGCGCTGACGCTGACCCGGCACACGGTGGCCGGCTACGTGAAGGACATCTACCGCAAACTGCAAATCAATTCGCGCGCCGAAGCCACGTTGGAAGCGACCCGCCGCGGTCTGGTCGATCGCGGCGCGCATTGAAAATCGTCGCGACCGGCAGCGCTTCCCTG
>JAYUXS010000026.1:0-5613 GCA_043752845.1 Lysobacterales bacterium
CTCGCTGGCGGCCCCGATGCCGGGTCTGAACGCGACCGCGGGCAGTGCGCTGAATTTCGGTTTCGCCTTCAATCTCGATGCTGTCGCGACTTTCGTCAACAAGCAGGCCGACGCCATCATCGCCGCGCCGTATACCTGCCCGGCGCTCATCGACATGAACGACGGCGCGACCCAGGCCAAGGAACAGATCAACAACCCGATGCTGTTCGCGAGCGCCTCGGCGTTCAGCGCGATCCATGTCATCGCCACCAAGTTCACGATGCCGCAGGCCGCCAACCCTGACGTGCAACCGGAGTTTGCCGGCAAGCTGCTGATCGGTTCGAAGTCGCCGGCGATGCTGCTTGGCATGCTCGGCAATTTCGTGCCACAGGTCGCCACGCTCAACCTCAAGGCCAATGAACTCAAGGAAGTGCCGGCCGACCCGAGCATGCCGGTGAAGGGTCCGATGTTCGCGTTGATGACCGACAACGCCATCGGCGTCAGCGTCGGTGAAGGCGAGTCGGCGAGCTTGAAAGATGCGCTCGCCGTTGATGCCGACAGCAAGACCTTGATGGCGATCGGTTATGGCGGTGCCTTCTTCAAGATCATCTTCGAAGCCGCCGCGGCCGATGCCGCAAGCGCGGAAACGCCGGAAGCAGCTGAACTGAAAAAGACGATGGACGCGCTGCAGAAAGTTTATGCCGATGCCATCGACCGCATCGACATGCAGATGCGCACGAGTGACCGCGGCATTGAATTCGTGCAGGTCATGCGTTTGAATTAGGCAATCACCGTTCGAACGTTACAACGAGGCGGCGTGGTCATCCTCGTCGCCTCGATCGTTTTTGAGTCGTGGCTCGGCCAAGCTGTTCATGGCATTTACGACCTTGTGGAACCTGCGCGTGAAAAAACTCATTCGCCGTTTGACGGCTTGTCTGATGTTGCTTCTGATCAGCAACGTTGCGCTGGCACAGACCATTTATTCGTGGACCGGTAGCGCCAGCAATCTGTGGTCGAACCAGAACAACTGGACGCCGATCGGCGTGCCGCAGGCCGGAGATTCGGTCGCGTTTCCCGCCGGGCCGACGGCCACCAGTCCGGTCAATGATCTACCTGCAGGGCGCAGCTTCGTGCGTGTTGCGATCAATGGCGGCGGCTACACGCTGGGCGGCAACGGCATCTTACTGACCACCCAGTTGTCGAATTCTGGCGATGCCAACACCGTCAACTTGCCGATCGACGTGCAGACCAATGCGGTGGAAATTCGCAATACGGCACTGTCGCCTTTGCGCGTCATCGGTGGCTTGAGCGGTAACGGCCCATTGACGCTTTCCGCAGGCATTGTGCGTTTTGGTGGGGGCTTTACCTACAGCGGCACGCTTTGTCCGGGTGGCGCTTGCACCGGCATGTTGTTCGACGCAGCCATGTTTCCGTCGGCGACGAATGCCAGCAATGGCAACATCGGTGGCAATGGCACGCTCGGCGCGCTCACCGGCTTGCCGATAATCACCCCCGGAAGCAGCATCGAATCGTTGAACTGGACCGTGCAGGGCACGGCCGTGATCAACACCGGAAGCCTTGCCGGTGCGAAATTGAAAATGGGCCTTGAAGGCAGCGCTGCCGGCAGCGGTTACGACCAGATCAATGTCACTGGCAGCGTCAACCTGGCCGCTGCATCGACGCTCGACGTGAGCATGCTCGCGAGTTTTGTCCCAGCGCTGAATCAGGAGTTCGTGCTGGTCAACAACGACGGCGCTGATGCAATCACTGGCGTTTTCACTGGCAAGGCGCAGGGCTCGACGTTCCTCGTCAATGGCATCGAATTCCAGATCAGCTACGACGGCGGCACCGGCAACGACATCGTGTTGACCTGCATCGACTCGGTCAAGGTCTGGACCGGTGCCGTCAACGGCTTGTGGTCGAATGCCGGCAACTGGATTGGCGGCGTACCGGTGGCCGGGGATTCATTGCAATTTCGCGCCAGCGCAGCGAACAAGGCGAACAACAATGACTTGCCGGTGGGACGATCCTTCGAGACCCTGAACATCGAGTCCGCTGGGTACGCACTGTCCGGTAATGGCATCGTGCTGACGCGCTCGGTGCGCGCGTCTGGAAGTGACTCGACGATTGCCCTGCCGATTGATGTGCAATCCAACTCGGTGGCGTTCGGCACCACAGCATTCGGCGAGCGCATCGCGTTTTCCGGTGCACTGACCGGAACCAGCAGCGCGGTCATCAATGCGGCTTCAAATGGCAATGTCGTCATTTCGGGCACGCATGCGTTCGCAGGCGAATTGCGCTCGGCCGGTTGCCCGACCGGATGCGCGAACTTCGTGCTTCACGGCGCCATCATGCCCTTGGCAAGCCTGGTCAATCGCCAGTCCTTGATCGGCAATGGTCAACTCGCTGCCGTAAGCGCTCCCAGTTTTTCTTACATCTATCCGGCAGCAAATGGCGCGCTCTATTCATCTCCCGCAACGTTCGGTCGCTTGCAAACAGGCAACTTGAACACCGGTTCGTCCGCGATTGGGCTCGACATCGGTGGCAGCGTGGCCGGCACCGACATGGATCAGATTGACGTCACTGGCACCGTCACGATTTCGCCGACCGGCAGCCGCCTCGATGTCGTGCCGGTTACGGGATTTGCGCCCACAATCGGTCAGGTATTCGTCTTGATCAACAATGACGGCAGCGACGCCATCACTGGCAATTTCCGTGGGAAACCAGAGAGCAGCATCCTGACGATTGCCGGCGCCGAGTATTCGTTGAGTTACGTTGGTGGCAGCAATGGCAATGACGTCACGCTGACCTGCCAGTTGGCCCCGAAAGTGTGGACGGGTGCGGTGTCTGCATTATGGTCACAGGCCGGCAACTGGATGGGCGGTGTGCCCAGCAACGGCGACGGGTTGCTGTTTCCGCAATCCGCGATCAGAAAAACCATCAACAATGACCTCGCCGCCGGTTTGTCACTGCGCAATATCGCGGTGACCGGCATGAGCTACGCTTTGTCCGGCAATCGCATTGCGTTGACGCGCGAGCTGGAAAACACCAACTCGGTCACCGTCGATTTCCCGATCGATGTCGGTGCCAACACGGTCCGTTTCGAGAACCGCAGCGGACTCATCATCGGGGCCGGCGGCATCAGCGGCAACGGGCAGATTCATCTCATTGACCAGACTGTTCGTCTTCGTGGCACGCACACGTTTTCAGGTACCGTGATCATGCCGGGTGGCGGCGACGAAGCGGGCTACCTGTTCATGGACGGCGCACAGTTGCCGGCAGCGACTCTGGTTTCGCCGCTGAGCACTTCAGGCTACGGCAGCTTCGGGCCCATGACCGTGGCCTCGTCGCTGGCGCCTGGCATCAGCCAGTTCGGCGGGAATGGGGACAACGGCGTCGGAACCATCAATAGCGGAGCGTTTTCAATCAGCAATGCGACCTTGCATTTAGACCTCAAAGGCATCATCGCTGGCATCAGCCATGACCAGCTCAACGTCGCCGGGACGGTGACGATCGGTGCCAGCACAACACTCAACCTGCGGCTTGCGGCCAGTCATGTGCCAGCACTGAACCAGCAATACATCGTGGTGAACAACGACGGCGGCGACGCAGTCATCGGTTTGTTCAATGGCCTCGTTGAAGCGGCCGTGATCACCTTCAATGGCTATCAGTTCCAGCTGAGCTATGCCGGCGGTACCGGCAACGACATCGTGCTGACGTCGTTGAACGGCAAACTGGCCAGTGCCGCGAGTTTGCAATCGACATTGAATCCTTCCGGCATTGGCCAGTCGGTGACGTTCACGGCTGCGCTCTTCGGAAGCGCCGGTGTCGCAACCGGCAATGTCGCGTTCCGTGACGGCACGACAACCCTGGCGACAGTCGCTTTGAGCAGCGGCAGTGCGACCTACACCACGTCGGCGCTATCGGTCGGCGCGCATGCGATCACCGCTGAATATGGCGGCGATGGCGTGTACGGCGGTGCTTCCGCTGCACTGACGCAAACCGTGGTCTTGCCGAGTGCCGACCTGCAGATCGCCAAGACCAATCAGCGCACCACGTTGGTCAGCGGTCAGTCCACCGTGTATTCAATCGTGGTCGCGAATGCCGGTCCGAATGCGGCGGACGCGGCGCGCGTCAGCGACAATCTGCCGGCGTCCCTGATCAACGGCATGTATGCCTGCAACCCGGCGAATTCATCGGTGCCGTGTCCGATGGCCTGCAGCGGCAACGGCAATGTGCTGTGCCATGTCGATCTGCCGGTGAACGCTTACCTGCGCATCGATGTGATGGCGACCGTGCAGGGCGCGCTCGGTTCAACAGTGCGCAATGAAGCGACGGTCGAGGTGCCCGCCGGCCTCGTTTCCTTGAACGCCGCCAACGACATCTCCGTCGACGAAGACCTGATCGTGCCCGATGGACTGTTCCTCAATGGCTTCGAAACCAGCGCGGGTGCGGTCCTGACCGTGCCGGGCGCCGAGCAGGCGTTGCTGGCGCGCTGAGCGCCGCGCAACGCCCGGTAGTTTCAACAACTACTGGGCGTTCGCACGCAACATTTCGCGTGCGGCGGAGCGCGTCGCGTTGGTGATCTCGACGCCGCCGAGCATGCGCGCGACTTCGTCGACGCGCGGCTTGCCTTCGAGCGCTTCGATCGCGGTGCGTGTTTGCCCATCGACGACCGACTTGCGCACCACGAAATGCTGGTGACCCTGCGCCGCCACTTGCGCGAGATGCGTCACGCACAACACCTGACGCTTGTGGCCAAGTTCGCGCAGCTTGCGGCCGACGACTTCGGCAGTCGCCCCACCGATGCCGGAATCGACTTCGTCGAACACCATCACCGGCACGTCGTCCGAACCGATTGCCGCGACTTCGATGGCGAGGCTGATGCGCGCCAGTTCGCCGCCCGACGCGATCTTGCGCAAGGGCCGCCCCGGTTGGCCTGGATTCGGGCTGACGACAAATTCGATGTCATCGCGACCGGAGACGGCGAAATCATCCACTTCTCGGGCATCGATCTGGATCTCGAAATTGCCGGCGATCGACAGTTCGCGCAGCAGGCCAGTGACGCGTGAAGCCAGCGTGGCGGCGGTAAAACGGCGCGACTCCGACAATGCGGTCGCGGCACGTGCGTAGTTGATGACGGCGGCTTCGCGTTCGCGCCGCAGCACGTCGATCTTCTGTCCGGCGTGCTGCAGGTTGTCGATTTCGTCAGCAATTTCATCCACACGCGTCGCCAGCAAATGCGCCGGCATCCGATGCTTGCGCGAGAGTTCGTGCAACTTGCCGAGTTGCACGTCGAGTTCGCCATAACGGTCCGGATCGAGGTCCTGGCCGGAGCGGTAGCGTTCGAGTTCATTGATCGCTTCAACGACCTGGATGCCGGCCGATTCCAGCAACTCGGCGACCGAGGTCAGGCTGGCGTCGAGATTCGCGATCTTGCGTGCATCGGTTGCGGTGTGGGCAAGTAACGAGGTGGCCGAACGTTCGTCGTCACTGTCGAGCGCATCGATCAGTGCCTGTGTACCCGACAACAACGTGGCCGAGTGTGCGAGACGTCGGTGGTCGTCCACCAGACGCGCATAGGACGCGTCGGTGAGCGCGTGCTTCTTCAATTCCTGATGCTGGAAGCGCAGA
>JAYUXS010000027.1:0-2335 GCA_043752845.1 Lysobacterales bacterium
GAAGACCATCGGTCTCGGCGGCGGCCATACACGCTACGAATACGCCTTGATGAATCATGACTTTGATCGCCAGATCGGCTCGTTCTTCATTCCGACCGACGGCGTGTCCATCGACAATCTGTATTTCCACGACGCCGACGGTGATGCCGGCAATGACTGGACAGCCACGCAGGACGCCAACGGCGTCACCTGGACCAAGCCGGGCGCGCAAGGACTCGATTGGGGCACACTGATCAATTTCGGCTTCACCGCACGTTCGGCGGCCATCACTGGCAGTGCCACGCTGACGGCCGTTGAAGCCGGCGCACCGGCCATGCTCGCGCCGGCGACCTTGGTGCCGAGCGATCTCGGTGTGCTGTTCGAAGACGGCTTCGAGTAATCGCGGCGAGACTTTGCGTGCATGACCAATGCCAGACGGGCCGCGCGATGCCCTCTGGCATGATGCCGGACTTTGTCGAACGGAGTCCGCGATGCGCCTGATGCCAGTGCTGTTGTTTCTGTCCGGCGTTGCGCTTGCGCAGACGCCGGTCGCGCCCTCGCCGTTTTCCGATGCCGCCGTCGCGACCGCCACGCGCTTGCGCGACAGCGCACTCGCTGACCATCAAGGTTATGCCCTGGTCGAATCACTGACGACCGAGGTCGGTGCACGCATGGCCGGCACCGACGCGGATGCGCGCGCGGTGCAATGGGCGCAAGCGAAGTTCAAGGCACTCGGATTCGATCGCGTCACCCTGCAGCCGGTGACGTATCCAGTCTGGCGGCGCGGGGAAGAAAGCGCTGCCGTGACTTCACCTTCAACGCAGACACTTGCCTTGCTCGCACTCGGCTGGTCGTCGGGCACACCCAAGGGCGGGGTTGAGGCTGAAGTTGTGCGCTTTGCGTCGCTGGCGGAATTGAGTGCAGCAAGCGCGGACGACGTTCGCGGCAAGATTGTGTTCATATCGCAAAAGATGGTGCGCCGCCGCGATGGCGGTGGCTACAGCCCAGCCGTGAGCGTCCGAAGCAACGGCGCGGAAATCGCTGGACGCAAAGGCGCGGCGGCCTTGCTGATCCGTTCGATCGGCACCGACAGCGATCGCTTCGCGCACACCGGCGGCGGTGTGTCGTTGACGCAGGCACTGCTCGATCCGGAGATTCGCAAACGCGGCAAGCCGCTCAGCGACGGCCGCCTGATCGTCACCACGCTGGTACCTGCCGCAGCGATCAGCAATCCCGATGCCGACCAACTTGACCGCCTCGTTGCGCTCGGCCAACCGGTGCGCATCAAGCTGGTGCTCGACGTCGGACTCGCCGGCGAATACACCGGCCACAATGTCATCGGTGACCTGATCGGTCGTGAAAATCCCGATGAATTCGTGCTGATCGGTGGCCATCTGGATTCGTGGGATCCAGGTACCGGCGCAGTGGACGACGGTGCCGGCGTGGCGATCACGATGGCAGCGGGCGCGCTTATCGCAAAGCTCGAACAGCGTCCGCGCCGCAGCATCCGCGTCGTCGCATTCGCCAATGAAGAGCAAGGTCTGTGGGGCGCGCAAGCCTATGCCAAGGCGCATCCAGATGCCGCCCATACCCATGTCGCGGCAGCCGAATCGGATTTCGGTGCCGGGCTCGTGTACCGCTTCGACTCGAAGGTCGACAGCGCATCAATGCCGCTGGCCGACGCGATCGGTGGTTTTCTCGCGCCGCTCGACATTGAACGCGGTGGCAATGCCGCGAGTGGTGGGCCAGACATCGGTGCGCTCGGACGGATCGGCGTGCCGATTTTCGAACTGCGGCAGGACGGCAGCGACTATTTCGACCTGCATCACACCGCGAACGACACCCTCGACAAGATCGACCCCGCGAAGCTGCGCCAGAACGTCGCCGCTTACGTCACCTTTGCCTATCTGGCTGCGGAAGTGGAAGCAAAAATCGTGGCGCCGAAATTGCCTTGAAAAGAGATCAATACATCCCGGTCTCGAGTCGCGCCGCGTCGCTCATCATCGACTGATTCCACGGCGGATCGAACACCAGTTCGACATCCGCCTCGGCAATCGTCGGCAACAACTCGAGCTTGCTGCGCACATCCTCGATGAGGATATCGCCCATGCCGCAACCCGGCGCGGTGAGCGTCATGCGCACTTCCACCTTGCGCTGGCCATCGTCACGCCGCTCGACATCGCAGCGATAGACCAGTCCAAGCTCGACGATATCGATCGGGATTTCGGGATCGAAGCAGGTGCGCAACTGCGTCCACACCGCCCGCTCGACTTCGTCGTCGCTGGCGTTCGCGGGCAATTCGGGCAGCGGCATCGGTTCCTTGCCGATGGCATCGGCGTCGGCATTCTTGATGCGA
>JAYUXS010000028.1:0-2335 GCA_043752845.1 Lysobacterales bacterium
ATGCGCGACGCCTACCTTGCCCTGCACCGCCTCGGCCATGCGCACAGTGTCGAAGTGCGCGCCGACGGCGTGCTGATCGGTGGCATCTACGGCATCGCCATCGGACGCGTGTTCTTCGGCGAGTCGATGTTTTCGCGGCGTAGCGACGCCTCGAAGTTCGCCTTCTATACGCTCGCCGGCGCGTTGCACGAGGCGGGGTTCGTGTGGCTCGACGGCCAGGTGCAATCCGATCACCTCACGCGCCTCGGTGCACGGCCGATACCGCGTTCGGCCTTTGTCGACGGGCTTGCCGAGCACTGTGCGCAGGCACCGGAAAACCCGCTTTGGGCGACCGATTTCGGTGTCCGTTCGGCCGCCGACCGGATTTTTTGAACGCGAGAAACATTGACACCCGGTGCTTCCGTGTCAGAATCCGCGCCCTCTTCGCCCCAACTGCTGGAACGCATGTCCAAAGACGATCAGATCGAGATGGAAGGCACGGTTGCCGACACGCTCCCGAACACCATGTTCCGCGTGAAGCTCGACAACGGCCACCTCATCACGGCGCACATCTCCGGACGCATGCGCAAGAACTACATCCGCATTCTCACCGGGGACAAGGTCAAGGTCGAAATGACGCCCTACGACCTGACCAAGGGACGCATCACGTACCGCATGAAGTGACGTTGCGCCAACGCGCTGCGACAGATACGAAAACGCCGCGATTTCTCGCGGCGTTTTGCGTTGTATCCCCCCCGAAAAGTCGATTCGACTAGAGCGCTGCCTCGGCCGGTTCCGACGGTGCTTTCGCAGGCTCGGGAATGCACTCGAGCACCAGCTTGTTGTCGACCACCGACACGTCGACACGACCACCGGCAACGAGCTTGCCGAAGAGCAATTCGTCGGCCAGTGGGCGTTTCACATGATCCTGGATAATGCGCGCCATTGGCCGCGCGCCCATCAGCGGATCGAAGCCGTTCTCGGCCAGCCAGCGGCGCGCTTGCGGATCAACCGACAGCGACACATGCTTCTCGTGCAACTGTGCTTCCAGTTCGATCAGGAACTTGTCGACCACGCGCAACACATGCTCGATGTCCAACGCCTTGAACTGGATAGTGGCGTCAATGCGGTTGCGGAACTCCGGCGTGAACGCCTTCTTCAGCAATTCCATGGCGTCGGTCGAATGGTCCTGGTGCACGAAACCGATCGTGCGCCGTGCCGCCTGGGCCGCGCCGACATTCGTCGTCATCACCAGCACCACGTTCTTGAAGTTGGCTTCGCGCCCGTTGGTATCGGTCAGCACGCCGCGATCCATCACTTGCAGCAGGATGTTGAACACGTCCGGATGCGCCTTCTCGATCTCGTCGAGCAGCACCACCGCGTGCGGATGCTTGGTCACGGCTTCGGTCAACAACCCGCCCTGGTCGAAGCCGACATAGCCCGGGGGCGCGCCGATCAGACGTGAGACCGAATGCGCTTCCATGTATTCGCTCATGTCGAAGCGGATCAATTCGATGCCGAGTTGCATCGCGAGCTGGCGCGTGACCTCGGTCTTGCCGACGCCGGTTGGGCCAGCAAACAGGAACGCACCAATGGGTTTCGCCGGATTGGCCAGACCAGAGCGCGCCATCTTGATCGCCGATGCCAGCGCGTCGATCCCTTCGTCCTGACCGAACACGACCATTTTGAGATTCCGATCGAGATTGCGCAGCACCTCGCGATCCGAGACCGACACTTGCTTCGCCGGGATACGCGCCATCTTGGAGATGATGTACTCGATCTCGGGGACATCGACTGTGGTCTTGCGGTCCTCGACCGGCATCAAGCGCTGACGTGCACCGGCTTCGTCGATCACGTCGATCGCCTTGTCTGGCAGCAGGCGATCGCCGATATGGCGTACCGAGAGGTCGACGGCGGCCTTCAGCGCATCGTTGGTGTATTCGATCTGATGGAATTCCTCGAAGCGCGACTTCAGTCCCTTGAGGATTTCCAGGGTGTCGGCGATCGTCGGTTCGACCACGTCGATCTTCTGGAAGCGCCGCGCCAGCGCACGATCCTTCTCGAAGATCTGGCGGAATTCCTGGAAGGTGGTGGAACCGATGCAGCGCATGTCCCCGGAGGTGAGCGCCGGCTTGATCAGGTTCGACGCGTCCATGGTGCCACCCGAAGCAGAACCGGCACCGATGATGGTGTGGATCTCGTCGATGAACAGGATCGCGTTCGTTTCTTTCTTCAGTTCCATGATCACGGCTTTCAGGCGCTTCTCGAAATCACCGCGATATTTGGTACCGGCTACCAGCGCGCCAAGATCCAGTGAATAGATCACCGAATCCTTCAGCACCGCCGGTACCGAGCC
>JAYUXS010000029.1:0-5608 GCA_043752845.1 Lysobacterales bacterium
GAACGTTCCGCAAGCCAGGGCACCAATGGCAGACGCGATTGTCCGTTGTGTGCATAGGTGTCGCGCACCCACGCATAGCTGCACAGGTCTTTCGCGAGCAGACTGACGCGGCCATAGGCGTCGATAGTCTGTTGGCCCACTTCGCGGAAGCCGTAGGTGCCATGAAACAGCACCGACGCATCGTCGCGTGGTTCGAGGAACACTTCGCAGCACAGCCGTGCTGAACGTACTTCAGCGAAGCTCTGGACGTCGGCGTAGAACACTCGCCCGAGGCCATGACGCCGGTAATTGCTCGCGACGATGATGCGGTCAATGTAGACGAAGTCATCGAACTCGCGCTGAAACCAGCGGAAGTTCGGGCTGTCGTAATCAGCATCGGGCGTCAACGCCATCAAGAAACCGGCGAGGTGACCGTCAATTTCGGCGACCCGGAAATAGCGCGCCTGGGCATGCAGCAGGCGCGCACGTTCGCCGTCCATCGGCAAAATGCTCGGGCCGGCATTGTTGTTCAGGGCAAGGACGTGTTCGAGTTCGGCGTCGCGAACATCGCGCAGGCGTAGCGTCATGAGTTCGGCGCGTGTCGGGTCGAAGAGGGCGTGGATTATGGCAGAGGAATCCGCCGCGACCACCTGTCGCGTACATGACTTTAGTGGCGTGTCCCGGCACTGGACGAAAGCATATGATGTCGCTATGGCACTCAATCGCATCGATCACGTCGACTGGCTCCGCTACGCGGGCATGTTCACGTATGCCTGCGTCGGCGTGCCGCTGTTGCGCGAGACCTGGCTGCTGGCGCAAGACCTAAACCTCGTGGCGTGGTTGCTGCGGCAAACACCCCTGGAAACCGTCAGCGCCGAAGAACTGCGCAATTTCGCCGGGTGGTGGGTCGCCTACATCGCTTTCGGATTTTCGTATTGGGGTCTGACCAAGGACTTGTCGCGAGTGCGTCCGCGCGCCGTGCGTGTGCCCTTGCTGGTTGTGATGAACCTGGCCGCCGTTGCCATCAGCTGGTTCAGCCAGAGCGGCTTGTCGGGCATTCTGCTTCTGGTGATGGCCGGCGTGCTGCCATGGCTGTTGTCGGCGCGTGCCGCGGTGATCTGGGCGATCATCCAGAATCTGAGTTTGCTTCCGGTATTTCTCGGGCTGCGCGATATCACCGGTGAACCGCTCTACGGCTGGTTCGATGCGATTTTGCAGAGTTTTCTCTATCTCGGCTTTTCGAGTTTCACCTTCGCCACCTCGATGGTCGCTCGCGGCCAGGCCGATGCGCGTGAGGAACAGCGACGATTGAATGCCGAGTTGCGCGCCACGCGCGCGCTGCTGGCGGAGTCCAGCCGTATTGCCGAACGCGTGCGCATCGCCCGCGAACTGCATGACCTGGTCGGCCATCACCTGACGGTGCTCACGCTGAATCTGGAAGTAGCCAGCCATCTCGTCGTCGGCAATGCCCAGGACAAGGTGCGTCAGGCGCAATCGGTGGCCAAACTGTTGTTGTCCGACGTGCGTGAGGTTGTCAGCCAGTTGCGAGACGAAGCCGAGATCGACCTCGGTAGCGCCCTGCATTCGCTGGTCGAAGGGGTGCCGACGCCGCGCGTGATCATGGAATTGCCGGAAGACTTCCGCATCGAGGACGCGCGCCGTGCGCACGTGCTGTTGCGATGTACCCAGGAAATATTGACCAACACCATCCGTCACGCGCGCGCCGAGCATCTTTGGCTGCGCTTCGCGCGTTCCGACGATGGCACCGTGATGTTGAATTCGCGCGACGACGGCATCGGTGCCGACGCCGTGACGGTGGGCAACGGATTGTCCGGAATGCGCGAGCGTCTGAGCGAATTCGGCGGCTCGTTGTTGATCGATAGCAGCAACGGCGGCGGTTTCGCGCTGGCCGCCACATTACCTATGGAGAGCAAGCCATGATTTCAGTCGTTCTCGTCGATGACCAGACCCTGGTCCGCCAAGGTGTCCGAAGCTTGCTGGAGCTGTCCGACGCGATCCGCGTGATCGGCGAAGCTTCGGATGGTGCACAAGCGATCGAAGTGATTCCGCGTTTGAAACCCGATGTCGTGTTGCTTGACATGCGCATGCCGAATCTGTCCGGACTTGACGTGCTGAAAACGCTTACGGCACGCAGTCAGTTGCCGCCCACCATCATCCTGACGACGTTTGACGACGACCAGTTGGTGCTGGCTGGCCTCAAGGCCGGGGCGCGCGGCTATTTGCTGAAAGACGTGACGCTCGACCAGTTGGTCGACGCCGTGAAAACCGTTGCTTCGGGCAGCTCGCTGATCAAGCCCGCGGTCACCCAGCGCCTTCTTGCCGGTTTGGAGCACATGCACAACCAGTTCGCGAGCCTCGATCAACCGGACCCGCTGACCGAGCGCGAAACCGAGATCCTGCGATTGATGGCGGGCGGCTACAGCAACAAGGAGATCGCCAATTCGCTGGGTGTGGCTGAGGGAACGGTCAAGAATCATGTCTCGAACATCCTGTCCAAACTGGGTGTTCGCGACCGTACCCGAGCGGTGCTGAAAGCCTTTGAAATCGGCATTGTCTAGGCGCGCACGCACGCGCCGGTAGCAAAGCGACATTTAAAGCCAGTAACATCCCCCTCCTTTGCGTCCTCAAGCGAAGCCCTAGCCCATGTTGCGAATCGTCGAAATTATTCTCGCGGCCGTCTTCGCCGTATTGTTCTTCCTCGTGCTCGGCCTGTTTTTCGGCAAGGACGCGCGCATCACCCGTCAGATCGAGGTCGGCAATCCGATGACCCAGGTCTACGACAACTTGAACGGATTCCACAATTTCAGTCATTGGAACCCGTGGCTGCACGCTGATTCCAAGATGAAGCGCACGGTCTCCGGCGAGAAGTTTGGTCCGGGCGCGCGCCTTGACTACGAAAGCACCGAGCCGCGTATTGGTGCGGGTACGCTGCAGTTGGTCGCCAGTTCTCTCGAAGAAGATGGCCGGATTGAATACACTGTTGAGAACGACTGGCTCGGTGCCGACAAGCACCTCGTGTTTCGTCTCAAGCAGGATCCGAAGACGCGGGCGGTCAATGTCATCGCCGAATTCAACGTCGAATATGGCTGGAATATCTTCGGCCGCTACGCTGGCCTGTATCTGGATGGCCGCATCGGCGAGGATCTCGAAATCGCACTCGCGCGTTTCGCCACCAACATGGCGACCGTGCCCTTCGTCGATTACAGCCAGCTGGTCGTGGAAGAAGTCGATCTGCCGGGCATGAACATCCTCTACGTCGGCGGCGGCATTCCGGCTGCACCGCGCAAGTGGGATGAAGCGCAGCTGGCGATGGATGGTGCCTGGAAACAGGTCGAAGACTTCATGAAACAGAACAACATCACCGCCTCCGGCCCAAAGCTGCGTGTCGTCAATGTGCTCGGCGAAGAATTCAATGACTTCAGCATGGCCTATCCGATCGAGTCGAACGCGGTGGCGGTCAAGAACAACGTCCGCATCGGCAAGTCATTTGCGGGCAAGGCGTTGAAGCTGCAGTTCGTGGGTGATCGTCTCGCCATCGGCGTGCCGCGCGGTCCGCGCGAAGCACTCAAGGCCTACGCGATGACGCACGGATTGAACTATCCGTGGGACGGTTCCGGCCAGTACGACGAATGGATTGGCGATGATCCGGCGACCGGCTACCCGTTGACCAATGTCTACCTGCCGCTGATGAACTGATCGCACTGCAGGCACTCTTTGTCGCCCCGGCTTGCCGGGGCGATTTGTTTGCGGCGGGAACTTTTCGCCTACGCAATGCACCCAGTCCGGGTTTGAAATCGCGCTAACTGTCGCAAACCGCGGTCGCTGGCACTTCCACCCTCTCCACATCGCGAGTTCTGACGATGATCGAAACCCAAGGTTTGACGAAGCGCTACGGCGACTTCAAGGCAGTCGACGGCATCAGTTTCAGGGTTGAGCCGGGGCAGGTGCTCGGATTTCTCGGCCCGAACGGAGCTGGCAAATCCACCACGATGAAAATGCTGGCCGGATTCCTGACGCCGACCAGTGGCAGCGCCTCGATATGCGGCTTCGACGTGAGCACATCGTCGCTGGCCGCGAAGCGCCTGATCGGCTATCTGCCGGAAGGTGCACCGAGCTACGGCGAAATGACCGTGCGCGGATTCCTCGAATTCATCGCCGATGTGCGCGGACTGACCGGCGATGGGCGTCGGCGCCAACTCGATGACGCGATCGGCCGGTTGAGCCTGCAAGCAGTGATGTCGCAAACCATCGATACCTTGTCCAAGGGCTTCAAGCGTCGCGTTGGGCTGGCTCAGGCGATCGTGCATGATCCGAAAGTGCTGGTGCTTGACGAGCCGACGGATGGACTCGACCCGAATCAGAAATACGAAGTGCGCGCACTGATCCAGGCGATGGCGAAAGACAAGACCATCATCGTCTCGACGCACATCCTCGAAGAAGTCCACGCCGTGTGCAATCGCGCGATCATCATTGCGCACGGCAAGGTGCTGGCCGACGATACGCCCACAGCGCTCGAATCGCGTTCGCGCTTTCATCAGGCCGTCACCCTGAGTGCCGACAACGCGGCTGCAGTGCGCGATGTCCTGGTGCGAGTTGCCGACGTGATGACAGTTGAAATCGATGCGCAAGATCAGCGCATCACTGCGTTTCCGCGCAAAGGCAAGGCGATTTTCGGCGCCATCGTCGACGCGTTGAAGGCGAACCAGATCGAGGTGCGCGAAATCGCGCTCGAACAGGGCCGGCTCGACGAAGTCTTCCGTCAAATCACCACGCAACCGACCGCGGAGGCCGCATGAGCCTGATTCGCATCCTGTTCCGGCGCGAACTCGCGAGTTACTTCGCAACGCCCGTGGCCTACGTTTTCATCGTGATCTTCCTCCTGCTGTCGGGCGCATTCACGTTCTACATGGGCAGTTTTTTCGAGCGCGGACAAGCCGACCTGCAGCCGTTTTTCGGCTTCCACCCGTGGTTGTACCTGTTCCTGATTCCGTCCGTCGCGATGCGCCTGTGGGCTGAAGAACGCAAGTCCGGCAGCATCGAATTGCTGCTGACCTTGCCGGTGACGATGTGGCAGGCCGTGCTCGGAAAATTCCTCGCTGCTTGGGCATTCGTCGGCATCGCACTGGCGCTGACGTTCCCGATCTGGATCAGCGTCAATTACCTTGGCGATCCGGACAACGGCGTCATCGTCGCGAGTTATCTCGGTTCGTTGCTGATGGCCGGTGCATTCCTCGCGGTGGGTTCGTGCCTGTCGGCGATGACACGCAACCAGGTTGTCGCGTTCATCCTGACTGTAGTCGCCTGCTTCCTCCTGTTGCTTGCCGGCTTTCCGCTGGTGCTCGATTTCTTCCGCGGACTCGGCCTGCCGCAGGGTGCGATCGATGCGATCTCCGGGCTCTCGTTCCTGACGCATTTCAACGCCATCAGCAAGGGCGTGCTTGATCTGCGCGACGTCTTTTATTTCGCCTTGATGATTGGCTTCTGGCTGTACGCCACAACCATCGTCATCGACCTCAAGAAAGCCGACTGAGGCCACCAACCCATGAATCTGCTGAATCGCAAAACCCTCACTGGCGGCTCGCTGTTGCTGCTCGGCGTATTGCTGGTC
>JAYUXS010000030.1:0-2322 GCA_043752845.1 Lysobacterales bacterium
GGCCAATCGCGCACAGCGCGCCGACTGGCAGGCTCTGTGGGCCTACAACCGTGGTGTGCTCGAGCGCAAGCTAGGACATTTCGATGTCGCAATCAGCTACTTCGAAAAATCGGCGAATCTTGCGCAGCAGGGCGCCGACCCGGCGCAGAAAGCGCGCGCATTGAATGCGCTGGGGCTGATCTTGTCGCGCACCGGAAAATTTGCCGACGCACTGGCTCGTCACAACGCAGCCTTGGATCTGGCGCGCGCTGCAGCAGACGGCGCCGAAATTGCGCGCACCTACCGCATGCTCGGGTTCCTGCATCGCAATCTCGATGACGAGGAACAGGCGACCTTGAATATCCAGCAGGCGCTGAAGCACCTCGGGCCACGCGATGTGCGTGAAGGCATCGCCCTGCGCGGCGAGTTGTCGCGTTCGATGCTCAAGATGGGCAAGATCGACGAAGCGGCCAAACTGGGTGAGGAGGCTTCGAACGCCGCGATCACCCTCGGCAGTCCGCCGAACAAGGTCAATTCATTCACGGCGCTGTCCGACGTGCGCCTGGCGCAAGGACGCATCGACGACGCTGCGATCTGGTCGCAGCGAGCGGCCGACCAGTTTGATTCCGTGGCCATTCGCGATCAGGTGCAGATCCAGGCCAATCGTGCGCGCATTGCCAGGGCTCGCGGCGACTTCGTCACCGCCCTGTTGGAAGCACGCGCTACCGTCGACGGCACGCGCAAGCTCGGCGACAAGGTGCTGGAACGTGGCGCGCTCGACGAGTTGTCCGAAGTGGAACTGGCAAGCGGCGACGCGATGTCGGCGATGGCAACGCGCAAGGCATTTCAGGAGCTCGATAAGGCGCTGGCAATCGATGTCGCCGGGCGCCGCGTGGCGATTCTGGAGGCGAATCTCGCGACCGAGCGGGCCGAGTCGGCGCGCGCCCTGCTCGCCCGCGACAACGAGATCCAGACGCTGAGCCTGGCGCGGCAACGTCTACTCGGCATCGCCTTGATTGTCGGTTTGATCGCGCTGTCGGTGTTCGCGGTGCTGTTGCTGCGCCGCTATCGCGAATCCCGCCGCCTGCACGCCGCATTGATCGCGAGCGCTGCAGAACTCGAACGCGTGGCGATGACCGATGCGCTCACCGGCATCGCCAATCGCGGTGCGATCACAACGCAGTTCGGATGTCTGATCGACGCCTCAAACGAGCGTCACTTGCCGTTCGCGGTGTTGTTGATCGATATCGACCATTTCAAGCGCGTCAACGACCAGTTTGGCCATCAGGCGGGCGACGCGGTGCTGCGCGAAAGCACGGCGCGCATGCGCTCGGCGCTACCGGACACGGCGCAATTTGGCCGCTGGGGCGGCGAAGAGTTCATCGCACTACTGCCGGACACCACGCCGGAGCAAGCGCGTGTGATTGCCGAAAAAGTGCGCGAAGCTGTTTCCGCCAAACCGTTCGAATTCGCCGACCATCAAATCATCGTCAGTATCAGCATCGGTCTGGCCGGTGCGCCGCGTCCCGAACGCCGCGGCATTGATCGCCTGATCGCAAGTGCCGATGCGGCGCTGTACCGCGCCAAGAACGCCGGCCGCAATCGCGTTGAAATGGGCTAGAACAAGTAACGCGCAATCAGCGCCAGCACGACGCCGAGGAACATGCTGCGGATGAATGCGCTGCCTTTCAGAATGGCGAGCTTGCTGCCGACGCCGAACATCATCAAGGTGCCGGGGCCGAAGCAGCGGCCGCCGAAAGGCAGGTGAACAACATCAAGCGCCGATCAATGGTGACCTGCAGGATCGACAGTTCCGGAAACAGGTTCACCATGGCCGGCGTCATGATCAATCCACCGCCGCCGACGATGCTGTCGAGCATGCCGGCAAGAAAGCCTGCGCATCCAGCCAGCGTCAAGGTCAGTGCATCCATGCTTCAGTCGTCAACTTCGGCGCGGGTCACGGCGCGGATCGTGGCACCGTCAAAGCCGCGCGCAGCCAGCCACGCCGAGCGCTTCTGCCGCTCTTTGTGGTCGACCGCAGCGACGCCACGGTACTTGCGTTCGAATGCCGTGCGCGCGATCGCGATCCAGTCCACTTCAGCGGCTTCGATCGCGGCAGTCTGAGCCTCGCGAGTGATGCCCTTCGTCGAAAGTTCGGCGCGAATACGCATTGGCCCGTAACCATCGCCGGCGCGCTTTCGTAGCAACGCACTCGCGTAGCGATCATCGCTTTGCCAACTGCGCTCGCTCAACTCGTCGACGACTGCAATCGCCTCGTCACGCGCCACACCTTTCTGCACCAGTTTGCGGCTCAACTCGCGTGCCGAATGTTCGCGGCGCGAC
>JAYUXS010000031.1:0-2319 GCA_043752845.1 Lysobacterales bacterium
AAGCCGAGGCGACGCTGCCCTTACGCATCGGCGGTCACCAGCGATATGCGCCGCACGCGCGAAATCTGCGGTTCGATCAAGCCGTGCGAGGTAATCACCGCAGCGCCGCCGCGGGCGATATGTGCTTCAAGCAGGCGATCGACGAGGAATTGACCCTCGCGATCGAGATTGGCATAGGGTTCGTCCAGCAACCACAGCATGCTCGCCGTGTGCAGCAGGGCGGCGAGCGCGCAGCGTTTGCGCTGACCAGCGGAAAGGCGCCGCACCGGCATCGATTCGAAGCCGCCCAGACCGACGCTCAGCAGCGCGGCCTGCGCCGAAACGCCGGGACGCACGCCGTACAAACAGGCGAAAAAATCCAGTTGTTCCAGTGGCGACAGGTCGGCGCGCAGGCCAAGTGCGTGGCTCAGGAATCCGACCGGTGCGTCGAGCGCTTCGGTGGCCACGCCGTGCCGTTCGATCACGCCTTCGCTCGCCGACAACAATCCCGCGAGTACGCGCAGCAGCGTGGTCTTGCCGCTGCCATTGCCGCCCTCGACGAGCAGCACCTCACCGGCGCACAACTGCAGATCGAGCGGACCGAAAATCCGCTCGCCCATGCGCGTGACGGCGAGGCCACGTGCGGCGAGCAGCGGCTGCGAGTATTCGTGGGAAGGGGTCATCGGCAGTCGAATGAGAGCGCACTATGCTACCCATTCGACATTTGCAGCGTCCATGTCGCTGTGTGTGAAGGCATCGCGCGAAGCGCGGCGATCGCCCGGCAAGCTTGCGCTTCATTGTGCATACACGTGCGCCGAGTAGAAGGATTTGCGATGATCGCCGACTCGCGATCGTAAAAAAAGGTTCCAAACATGATTTCTGCACGTCTCCGCGGCTTTTTCTGGGCGTCGCTCGTTGCGGCGCAGTCCGCGTCCTCGGCCGAACCGAAACAGATCTATCTGGTGGCTTTGGCTGAGCCGGCCGCGACCGCATACGAGCGCGTCGAGCAACTCGGCAGCAGCAAGCGGGCTGCGGATCTGGCGCCGATCGCGATTTCCGTCACCGGCCAGCGCAAGTTCGACGCGAAGACAACCGCGGCCAAACGCTATGTGCAGTTCCTGCATGAGCGTCAGGACGATGTCTTGGCGTTGGCAGCACAGCTTACCGGGCGCAAACTCGAGCCGAAATTCCGTTACGACCTGGTCGCGAACGGGTTTGCGATCGAGTTGACGGCATCCGAGGCCGACGCGTTCAAGGGCATTGCGGGCGTGGTCAACGTGGCGCCGGACTTCAAGCGGCGTCTCGATACCGATGCGGGTCCGCAGTGGATCGGTGCAGACGCCGTGTGGAATGGCACCGTTGCCGGCTCGAACATCCGAACGCGCGGTGAGGGTGTTGTGGTCGGCGTCATCGACAGCGGCATCAATGCATCACATCCGGCCTTTCAGGATGTAGCGAGCGACGGTTACGACCACGCCAATCCGCGCGGCCAGCGATTCGGCGTCTGCGCTTCCGGCAGCGATTCGCGCTGCAACGACAAACTCATCGGTATTCACGACTACATCAATATCGCCTGCACGTTCCAGACGAACTCGCCAGCGGGCACCGACTGCAATGGCCACGGCACGCATGTCGCCAGTACCGTGCTCGGCAACCCGTTTTCAGTCACCGAAACCGCTCCGACGACTTCGGTCAATCGCACGCTTTCCGGTGTCGCACCGCGCGCCAACCTGATCGTCTACAAGGGTTGTCTCGAGAGTCTGTCGTGCAATGGTTCAGCCCTCATCAGCGCCCTGAACCAGGCCGTGGCGGACGCCGTGGATGTCATCAATTATTCGATCGGTGGTCCGGCGCGTGATCCGTGGGCGAGTCTGCGCGTGAACGGGCTCGATGACATGGCGGCGTTCTACAACGTGCGCGCCGCCGGCATCGTCCCGGTGGTGGCCGCTGGCAACGAAGGACCGGGCGCGGGCACGGTGTCCTCGCCCGGCAATGCGCCCTGGGTGGTCACGGTTGCCGCAGTGTCGAGCGGTCGCCGCTTCTCCACGGTACTCGCGAATATTTCCGGCCATGGCATCACCACGCCTCTCAATCTCCGCGGCGACGCCGTGACCGCCGGCACCGGCAACGCCCAGGTCGTGCACGCCAAGGACTTCGGCAGCGCGCTCTGCGGTACCGGCGCTTCCACCAACAACACCAGCACTTGCACGAGCAGTGCCAGCAATCCGTTTGCGCCGGGTTCGCTCGCCGGCAAGATCGTGGTTTGCAACCGTGGTGAGTACGCGCGCATCGAGAAAGGCTGCAATGTGAAGCTGGCCGGTGCCGTCGGCATGGTCCTCG
>JAYUXS010000032.1:0-2313 GCA_043752845.1 Lysobacterales bacterium
GACCATGGTCCTTTCCGGTCCCGAAGAGCTCGTCGGCAGCGCACGCGAAAGTCGCGTGACCTACGATTTCTGGCGAGACCGCGTCGTCCATCCGGACGATCGCGAACGCGTCATGGCGGCACTGGAAGCACACGTCAGTGGTGAACGTGACCACTACGAGTCTGAATACCGCGTGTTCAACAGTCGCCGCAAGGTAACCTGGATCGTGGCGCGCGGCCGCGCCACCGAGCGCGATGCGGATGGCCGGGCGCTGCGTGTTGCCGGCACGTTTCGCGATGTCGGCATTGAACGCGACCGCGACCGCGATCGGCGTATCGCCCAGGAAGTGATCCGCAGCATGGGCGAAGCGGTCACCGTCACCGGGCTCGACTTCCGCTTCACCTCGATCAACGCCGCATTCACACGCATCACCGGCTACGCCGATCACGAAGTCCTCGGGATCGAGGCGAACATCCTCAACAGCGACCAGCATCCGATCGAGTTCTACCAGGAGCTGCGCGAGACCATGATTGCGCGCGGCCACTGGAGCGGCGAACTGTGGCAGCGCCGCAAGGACGGCGAGCAATTCCTGTCGTGGCTGGAAATCTCCGAAGTGCGCGACGCAAGCGGTGCCCGCACACACTGGGTGGCGGTGATTTCAGACATCACCGACCGCAAGCGTGCGGAGCAGGAACTGCGCTACCTGGCCAACTACGACACCCTGACCGGGCTGCCCAATCGCACCCTGCTCAGCGAGCGTCTGGCCCATGCGCTGATTCGCGCACGGCGCCTCGGCAGCAAGGTCGCGGTACTGTTCCTCGACCTCGATCGTTTCAAGCACGTCAACGATTCGATGGGTCACGCTGCTGGCGACCGTCTGCTCAAGTCGACAGCGGCGCGCATCGTCACCAGTGTGCGTGAATCCGACACCGTGGCGCGCCTCGGCGGCGACGAATTCACCGTCATTCTGGAAGACCTGCGAGACGTCGAGGAAGCCGAACGGGTGGCCTCGAAAATCATCGCGAGCTTTGGCGCGCCCATGGAAATCGACGGTCGTCAGGAAGTGGTGATCACGCCCTCGATCGGCATCAGCCTCTATCCGGAACATGGGCAGCTGCCAACCGACCTGTTGAAGCACGCCGACACCGCGATGTATCACGCCAAGGATCGCGGCCGTAACACCTACCAGCTGTACGACGACGCCATGGACACCCAGGTGCGTCTGCGTGCGAATCTCGCGAGCCAGTTGCAGCGTGCGATGGAGCGCAAGGAGCTGTCGCTGGTGTTCCAGCCGAAACTGATGCTCGGCGAAAACCGCATCACCGGTGCGGAAGCATTGTTGCGCTGGAACAACGCCACGCTCGGCCAGATCCCGCCGGTGACGTTCATCCCGATTGCCGAAGAAACCGGTTTGATCGTGCCCATCGGCGACTGGGTATTGCGCGAAGCCTGTCGCCAGATCGGACGCTGGACCGAAGCCGGCCTGACCATGCACACCATCGCCGTGAATGTTTCGGCGCTGCAGTTGTTCCGCGGTAATCTGGTACGTCGCCTGCGCGAAATTCTCGCCGAGGCGCGAGTGCCGGCGCATCGCCTCGAACTCGAACTGACCGAGTCGATGCTGATGGCGAATCCGGAGCAGTCGATCAGCACCCTCACCCAGATCAAGGCACTCGGCGTGCATCTGTCGGTCGACGACTTCGGCACCGGTTACTCCTCGCTTGCCTATCTCAAGCGCCTGCCGATCAACACGCTGAAGATCGACAAGACCTTTGTCGGCGACCTGACCACCGACCCGGACGACGAAGCGATCGTGTCAACGGTGATCATGATGGCGCACTCGCTCGGGCTCGACGTGATCGCCGAGGGTGTCGAAACGAACGACCAGCTGCGCTATCTCACCGAGCAAAAATGCGACGAGGTGCAGGGCAACTTGATCAGCCGACCGCTGGATGCGGACGCCATCTTGCAGTTCCTGCTCGACCGCCGCGCGCCAACCGAAGCACGCAGGCGTGAGCGCACGCCGACGCGTGCCGATTGACCCCGTCTTCACCTTTGCCCTAACGTCGCCGCATGGACGCTACGCCCACCCGCGATGAACTGAAGTCGATCGCCAGCCGGGTCGATCAACTGATCGCGCTCTGCCAGCGTCTGCAGGACGAAAACCGCAGCCTGCGCCAGACTCAGGAAGCGAGGGTCAGCGAGCGCGCCAACCTGCTCGCCAAGAATGAACAGGCGCGCTCGCGCGTCGAAGCAATGATTGCGCGGCTGAAATCGCTGGAGCAGAACCAATGAGCGAACCAGTCGCGGTATCGATACTCGATCGCGAATACC
>JAYUXS010000033.1:0-5555 GCA_043752845.1 Lysobacterales bacterium
GTGAAACTGTCGATCGCAGCGGAAGGGTAACGGCCGATTATCTGCCGACTTTCTTCGGTCGGTAGTGCTGCTTCAGGGAAACTCAAAGCCCGCCGTTGACCCCGGCGGGCTCTTTTTTTGTGTGCGCTTCATGTGCGCGATCGGGCGCGATCAAACGCGGCGCTTGATGGCGCGGATAGCCCAGCCCAGTATCGGTACATGCTGGAACAGGCCGTCAGCGGCATTCCAGAAATCCTGCTGGAAGGCGATGCGCCCTTCGCGGTCGAGTCGCAGCAAGCTGATGCCCATCGATTCGGTGTCGCGGCCGCGTGCGAAGCGCTTGAAGCGGATGGTCATCGTCCAGCGCACCAGCACATCGCCTTCGCGTGTCACCGACCAGGTGTCGGCGTTCGCCCGGCAATGCTCGACGTTGTGCGCGGTGTGCGTCATGTAACGACCGAGTGCATCGCGATCGGTGATGGTTTTGAGGGTGTCGTTGAACCACAATGAATCGGCGTAGGTGTGGCTCAGGTGTTCGCGAACCGATTGCGCGGTAAGCGGACCGAAGAATGTCTCGAAGTTCCTGGTGGCTTTGGCAATCGTTGCTTCATCTGGCGTTTGCGGGTGCGCGCTGCGCGCGCGCGCAAGTGCATCGTGATACTCCATGGCGGCTCCATGCATCGGAACGATGCGGTCGCTGGAAAGCTTAGTTGAATGTGCGGCAACGGGCCGTGATTGACATGGAACTTGTGGGCTGCGAAAAATCTCCCATCCGAAGACGTTTGCGTCCGGGGCGACTCGCAACGACAATACGCGGCCTTTTTTCCCGGCGACCTGCCGGAATCAACCTGGAGCAATACAGAATGAATCAATTCCTTCAACGCACGCTCGCGGCCGCAGTCGCGGTTGGTCTGGCTCTCCCGCTGTCGGCAAGTGCGCTCGACAAGCTGACCACCGAAAAGGAAAAAGTCAGCTACATGGTCGGCATGGACTTGGCCAACGGTATCGGCCAGATCAAGGATGAAGTCGATATCAACCTCGTGATCGAAGCGATGAAGACCCAGCTCGCTGGCGGCAAGTCGCTGATGTCGGCCGAAGAGTCGCAAGCCGTGCGCCAGAGCTTCATGACCAAGCTGCAGGCCACACAACAGGCCAAGACCACCGAACTCGCCGGCAAGAACAAGTCTGAAGGCGACAAGTATCTGGCAGCGAACAAGGCCAAAGCGGGCGTGAAGACGACGGCATCGGGCTTGCAGTATTCGGTCGTCAAGGAAGGCACCGGCAAGAAGCCGACCGCCGAGTCGACGGTGAAAGTGCACTACACCGGCACCTTGCTCGATGGCACCAAGTTCGACAGCTCGGTCGATCGTGGCGAGCCGGCGCAGTTCCCGCTCAACGGCGTGATCGCCGGTTGGACCGAAGGTCTGCAGCTGATGACGGTCGGTTCCAAGTACAAGTTCGTGATCCCGGCGAATCTGGCTTACGGCGACAAGCCGACGCCGGGCCCGATCGGTCCGAATTCGACATTGATCTTCGATGTCGAGTTGATCGAAATCGTCAACTGATCAAGATCGGCAACTGATCCGGAACTGATCGAAAGAGCATCAACGCCGGCGCAAGCCGGCGTTTTTGTTGGCGCGCGCTTTTGTTGGTGTCGTCGCTGAAGGATTGACTCGCTAACATCGCTCCATCGATCAAAGCTCATCAAGGTAACGCGGATGCATGTCACGATTTTTGGAACAGGTTATGTTGGACTCGTCACCGGGACGTGTCTCGCCGAAGTTGGCAACAAGATCCAGTGTGTGGATATCGATGCACGCAAGGTCGAGCGTCTGAATGCCGGCGAGATTCCGATTTACGAACCTGGTCTTGAGGAGCTGGTTCACGCCAATCATAAATCTGGCCGCCTGCAATTCACCACGGATGCGACGGCAGCCATCGCGCGTGCCGAAATCATCTTCATCGCGGTCGGCACCCCGCCCGACGAAGACGGCAGCGCCGATCTGTCGCACGTACTCGCCGTCGCCAGAACAATCGGCATGCACCTGTCCCGCTATGCCGTCGTCGTCAACAAATCGACGGTGCCGGTCGGCACCGCAGACCGCGTGCGCGCGGCGATCAGCGATCAATTGCGCCTGCGCGGCGCGCAAGTCGCGTTCGACGTGGTGTCGAATCCGGAATTCCTGAAAGAAGGCGATGCGGTGAAAGACTGTATGCGCCCCGACCGTATCGTGATCGGTTCCGACAGCAGCAAGGCCGTCGGTGCCATGAAAGTGTTGTACGCGCCGTTCAACCGCAATCACGAACGCATCGTGTTGATGGACGTGCGCTCGGCCGAACTGACGAAATACGCCGCGAACGCCATGCTCGCGACCAAGATCAGCTTCATGAACGAGATGGCGAATATCGCCGAGCGCGTCGGTGCGGACATCGAGCACGTGCGCCACGGTATCGGTTCCGATCCGCGCATCGGCTACTCGTTCATTTATCCTGGTGCCGGGTACGGCGGATCTTGCTTTCCGAAAGATGTTCAGGCGCTCGATCGCACCGCGCGGCAGCACGGCTACACGCCGCGCATTCTTGAAGCCGTTGAAGCGGTGAACGAAGCGCAGAAGTCGCGACTGTTTGCCCTGATCGGACAGCATTTCAGCGGTCAGCTGAGTGGGCTGACCATCGCTGTCTGGGGGCTCGCGTTCAAGCCGAATACCAACGACATGCGCGAAGCACCGGCGCGCGTACTGCTCGCACAGTTGTGGGCAGCCGGTGCCAAGGTGCGCGCGTTTGATCCGGAAGCATTGGGCGAAGCCGCGCATGTGTTTGGTGCGCGCGACGATCTGACCTTGTGCGAAGAGCCCTTTGCGGCCCTGGCGGGTGCCGATGCCCTGGTGATCATGACCGAGTGGAAGATGTTCTGGAGCCCTGATTTCGAGCGCATCAAGCAGACGCTGAACACGCCGGTCGTGTTCGACGGCCGCAATATCTATGATCCCCAATCGGTGGAAGCCGCCGGCCTCGCCTATTACGGGATCGGTCGCGGGCGCTCGGTCGCGCATCCGCTCATTGGCCAAGGATAAGCATGCGCAGCTACGACGCCACCAAGCGGATTCTGGTCACCGGCGG
Organism: Lysobacterales bacterium; assembly: GCA_043752845.1. GTDB lineage: Bacteria > Pseudomonadota > Gammaproteobacteria > Xanthomonadales > Ahniellaceae > JADKHK01. The sequence goes on from JAYUXS010000033.1 coordinate 3,100, forward strand.
CGCTGGTTTCCTCGGCTCGCATCTGTGCGACCGCCTGCTGGCCGCCGGCCACGAAGTGGTTTGCGCCGACAACCTGTTCACCGGCAGCAAGCGCAACATCGCGCATCTGTTCGCACATCCGCGCTTCGAATTCCTGCGTCATGACGTGACTTTTCCGCTGTTCATCGAGGTCGATGAAATCTGGAACCTCGCCTGTCCGGCGTCGCCGATCCATTACCAGCACGACCCGGTGCAGACGACGAAGACCAGTGTGCATGGTGCGATCAACATGCTTGGTCTGGCGAAGCGCCTTGGCGTCAAGATTTTCCAGGCTTCGACCAGCGAGGTCTACGGCGATCCCCAACAGCACCCGCAGCGCGAGGACTATTGGGGCCACGTCAATCCGATCGGTCCGCGTTCCTGTTACGACGAAGGCAAACGCTGCGCCGAAACCCTGTTCTTCGATTACCACCGCCAGCACCAGCTGCAGATCAAGGTGGCGCGCATCTTCAACACCTATGGTCCGCGCATGCATCCGAACGACGGCCGCGTCGTCTCCAATTTCATCGTGCAGGCGCTCAAGAACGAACCGATCACGATCTACGGTGAAGGCCAGCAGACGCGCTCGTTCTGCTACGTCGATGACCTGCTCGACGGCTTCCTGAAATTGATGGCAACCGATGACACGGTGACTGGCCCGATCAATATCGGCAATCCGTGCGAATTCACCATTCGCCAGCTCGCGGAAAAGGTGATTATTCTCACCGGTTCATCGTCGCGCATCGAAGCGCGACCGCTGCCGCCGGACGATCCGAAACAGCGACAGCCTGACATCAGCCGCGCGCGCGCGCAGTTGGGCTGGGAACCGAAGATCGATCTCGAGACTGGGCTCAAGTCGACCATCGCCTACTTCGATGGTTTGTTGAGCGGGCGATAGCCATGCGCACGAGCGAGCGACGCAGCGCGACATCGGGTACCAGTTTGATGGACGTTGTTGCGCCACTGTTTCCGTTCGTCGACTTGAATTTTCATGTCTTGCCGCGAACCGATTTCACCGTGAGTTCGCTGGCCGCCGCCGTCGAACTGTGCGTGCAGGCGTCGCACCACGGCGTGGCTTATGCGATGGCGACACCGCACTATCGGTCGAAACCTTACGCTGGGCGCGCCGAACGTCTGGGCGCGCGACTGCTGAAATTGCGCGAGTCCCTGATCGATCGCGGTGTGCCGTTGGAATTGGCGCTCGCCGGCGAGTGCCGATTCGATGCGGCGCTGCATCACGCGATTGCCGCGGGCACGTTGCCGGTGCTGGGCCATTGGGAAGGCGAGCAGGTGGTGTTGATCGACTTCTCCGAGGTCCGCGTTCCGGCTCAATTTGATCGCGCGCTCGAATGGATGCGCTCGCGCAAGATTCGTCCGATGCTCGCGCATCCGGAGCGCAATCGTGAAGTGCAGGAGCGGCCCGATCGCTTGGCGCCGCTGATCGATATCGGACTGCTGCTGCAACTCGATGCCGACGCCTTGGCCGGTGGGCGAGGACCGTTTGCGCAGGAGGCTGCATTTCGGCTGCTGCGCAATGGTTGGGTAACGGTGCTCGCCAGCAACGGTCATGATCCCGTGCAGCAACCGCCATTGATCGAGCCCGGACGCATGGTCGCTGCACAAGTGCTCGGAGAGGCCGAGTCCTGGCAACTGGTTTCGCAGCGGCCGGCCCGCATCGCTGCGACGCATTTCCCGATGTTCGCCAAGCCTTGATGCGGTTGCTCAAGTACACTACGCCGATGATCGACTCGCTTGCTGAAATCCAGGCACGACTGGCCGAACTGGAGGTGCGTTTCGCCTTCCAGGACGACATCGTGACGACGCTCAACCCGCAGGTGTCGACGCAGGAGCGGCGCATCGTGGACATCGCCGAGGAATTGCGCGCGCTGCGCCGCGAGGTCACGCAACTGCGGGCTGCACTCGGACACGACATCGGCGACGAGCCGCCACCGCCGCATTATTGAATCACCGACATTGAATCGCCGACGACTGCCAGATGATTGAATCCCTACGCGACCAGATGTTGAAGCTCGGTTTCACGGCCAAGCCGCCGGAACCGGCAAAACCCCGTCCGCAAACACCGCAACGGCCGCCGCAGGATGCTGCACGGCGTGATGGTTCGCGACCGCCAGGCGACCGCGGCCGCCACCACGCCAAGCCGCAGTCACCAAGACCATCAGCATCGCCGGCGCAGTCGCAGTCGCAGGAGGAAATCGATCTCGCCAAGGCCTACGCCTTGCGTGCAAAAGTCGAACGCGAGGAAGCCCAAGCCGCGCAACGCGAAGCAGAAGTGCGGGCCAAGGAAAAGCGCGAACGCCGCGTCAAGCTCGCCGAATTGCTGAAGGACAAGGCACTGAATGTCACCGATGCCGAGCATCCGCGCCACTTCCAGCATCAGGACAAGATCAAGCGCGTCTACTGCACGGAAGTGCAACTCA
>JAYUXS010000034.1:0-5551 GCA_043752845.1 Lysobacterales bacterium
CGACCCGAACCAACGAGCGCGGGCATGTACACCCGCCTTTATTTCGGCTCGGCCGTGGTGCCGACGGTCAATCGGCGCAGCGGCCGATTGACGCTGGGCCACGGTTTCGGCGCCCTGCTCGGGTTTCACCGTCTCTACTCGCGGCTGCTGCTGGCTTCGGCCCGCGCCCGTCTGTCGCGAAAATCTTCGTAACCGCGATGGCGCAACTTTGCGGCGCGCCCCCGTAAACGGTACCATTTCGGTCCCGTATCGAGTTGCTGGCCATGCTGCGCGTTTCCAAACTCACCGACTATGCGACCGTGCTGATGGCCGCGCTGGCCGACTTGCCCGGCGAACTGGCCAGCGCCAGCGACCTCGCGGAGCGCGCGCGCATCGAATTGCCGACGGTCAGCAAGTTGTTGAAGCTGCTGGCCGGTGCCGGCTTGATCGAGTCGAAGCGCGGCGTCAATGGCGGGTATCGACTGGCGCGCGCGGCCGCCAAGATTTCCGTGCTCGATATCGTCGCCGCGATCGAAGGCCCGATCGGCATGACTGAATGCAGCGTGCACGCCGGGCAATGCCATCACGAGACGCGCTGCCGCATCCAGCACAACTGGCGGCGCATCAATACCGCGATCGGCGACGCGCTGCGCGGCGTGACGCTCGACGAATTGCGTGCGCCGGCGCCTGCACATGCGCTTCGCGGCAAATCGGTTCCCATTCGCGTCACCCTGGCTTGAGGTTTGCATGAACGCCGAACTCAGCGAAGTCGAAACCCTGGTTGCGAACCGAAAATATGATGCTGGATTCGTCACCGACATCGATACCGAGATCATGCCCAAGGGCCTGAGTGAAGACGTGGTGCGCATGATCTCGGCGAAGAAGAACGAACCGGCCTGGATGACCGACTGGCGCCTCGCCGCCTATCGGCACTGGCTCACGATGACGCCGCCGGAATGGACCAAACTGCAGATGGCGGCCATCGATTTCCAGGCGATCAGCTATTACGCCGCGCCGAAAAAGAAGTACGCATCGCTCGATGAAGTCGATCCGAAGTTGCTTGAGACCTACGACAAGCTCGGCGTGCCGCTGCATGAACGCGCGCGCCTCGCCGGCGTCGCCGTCGATGCCGTGTTCGACTCGGTGTCGGTCGGCACCACCTTCAAGAAGGAACTGGCCGAGAAAGGCGTGATCTTCTGCTCGTTCTCGGAAGCGGTGCAGGAACATCCGGCGCTGATCCAGAAATACCTGGGCAGCGTCGTGCCGACCGGCGACAACTACTTCGCCGCGCTGAATTCGGCGGTGTTCTCCGACGGCAGTTTCGTGTTCGTGCCCAAGGGCGTGCGCTGCCCGATGGAGTTGAGCACGTATTTCCGCATCAACGCCCGCGACACCGGCCAGTTCGAACGCACACTGATCATCTGCGAGGAAGGGGCCATCGTCAGCTATCTCGAAGGCTGCACCGCGCCGATGCGCGACGAGAACCAGTTGCACGCGGCGGTCGTCGAACTGGTCGCGCTGGACGACGCCAACATCAAGTATTCGACCGTGCAGAACTGGTATCCGGGCGACGAGAACGGCGTCGGCGGCATCTACAACTTCGTGACCAAGCGCGGCGAATGCCGCGGCGCGCGCAGCAAGATTTCCTGGACGCAGGTCGAGACCGGTTCCGCGATCACCTGGAAATACCCGAGCTGCGTGCTGCGCGGCGACGATTCCACCGGCGAGTTCTATTCGGTCGCGCTCACCCATCATCGCCAGCAGGCCGATACCGGCACCAAGATGATCCATATCGGACGCAACACCAAGTCCAAGATCATCAGCAAGGGCATCAGCGCCGGCCGCGGCCAGAACACCTATCGCGGCCTGGTCAAGGTCGAGAAACTGGCCGAGGGCGCGCGCAATTACACGCAATGCGATTCGTTGCTGATCGGCAAGCGCTGCGGCGCACATACCTTTCCGTACATCGAGGTGAAGAACCCGAACGCGATCGTCGAGCATGAGGCGACGACCTCGAAGATTTCGGATGATCAGCTGTTTTACTGCCGCGCACGCGGCATCAGCGAAGAAGACGCGGTATCGATGATCGTCGACGGCTTCTGCAAGCAGGTGTTCCGCGAACTGCCGATGGAATTCGCGGTGGAAGCGAAGAAGCTGCTGGAAGTGTCGCTGGAAGGGGCGATTGGATGAGCATGCGTCCCGCGTTGCGCGCCGCTTATCTGGCCGAGCATGCTGCCGCCGTTGCAGCACGTTCGCTTGCCGACTTCGATCGCGCCTTCGTGCACCTCGAACGCGCGCATGTCCTGAGCCAGCGCTTTACGTTCGCGCATACGTATACGCATCTACGCATGCTCGCGATCGGTTGGCGGCGGCGTGACTTGCGCGAAGTCTTCGGGCAGGTGATGCGCAGCATCGCGGCCCTGACCAAGTCGAAACTCTGGGTCCCGCTCGGCAACACCGGTGGCGCCAACGTGAATCCCTTCAAGCCGATGCCGGTACCGCCGGATCTGCGCACTTATCTGGACTGAACCATGTTGAAGATCGACAACCTCCACGTCCGCGTCGCCGGCAAGGACATTCTCAAGGGGCTTTCGCTTGAGGTGAAGGCGGGCGAAGTGCACGCCATCATGGGCCCGAACGGGGCCGGCAAGTCGACGCTCGGTTACGCTCTTGCCGGTCGCGAAGGCTACGAAATCACGCAAGGCACGGTCACGTTCAACGGCCAGGACCTGCTCGCGCTCGAACCGGAAGCACGTGCCGGAGCGGGCGTGTTCCTGGCCTTCCAGTATCCGGTCGAAGTCCCCGGCGTGAACAACACCTACTACCTGCGCGCGGCCTACAACGCGCAACGCAAATATCGTGGCGAGCCGGAACTCGACTCGATGGCCTTCTTGAAACTCGTTCGCGAGAAATTGAAGGTGCTGCACCTGAAGGACGAGTTGCTCAATCGCGCCGTCAACGAAGGCTTCTCCGGCGGCGAGAAAAAGCGCAACGAGATTTTTCAGATGGCGGTGCTCGAGCCCACGCTCGCGATCCTCGATGAGACCGATTCCGGTCTCGACATCGACGCGCTGAAACTGGTCGCCGAAGGCGTGAACCGCCTGCGTTCGCCCGAACGCGCGTTCGTCGTGATCACCCATTACCAACGCCTGCTCGACTACATCGTCCCCGATGTCGTTCACGTGCTCGCGGATGGCCGCATCGTGCAAAGCGGCGACAAGGATCTGGCGCTGAAGCTTGAAGACCAAGGCTATGCGTGGATCCGCGATCGCAAGCGCGAGGAAGCAGCGGCGTTTTCATCATGAGTGCATTGCTCGACCAGTTGCTGCTGCATGCCGCGCCGTCGCACGCTCAGCAACGCGACGCCGCGCGCTTGCGCGGTTTGCCGCAGGCGCGCGACGAGCGCTGGCGTTACAGCTCGCTGCGCGCGCTGAACGCACGCCAGTTCGCAGCGCAACCGGCGCTGTCCGGCGTCTTGTCCGAAGCGCTGCGTGCGCTTATCCAAGCGCTGCCGCTGCGTGTGGTGCTGGTCGATGGCTGGTACGCGGCCGACTTGTCGACGATCGCCGATCACGCTGTTGCCCTCACCCTGAGCCTCGATGACGCCAATTCGCGTAGCCCGCCCGCGCATCTACCGTTCGCACTTGCGGCCGCGGCGGCGGCACAGACGACACTGATGATCCAGGTCGCAGACGGCAGCACGATTACCGAACCGCTGCACGTGGTCTCGATCACCACAAGTGTTGCCCATGACGCCATCGTGCAGCATGCCTTGCAGCTGAAGCTCGGCCGCGGCGCCGTGCTGCAGGTTGCGCGTCATCGCCTGCATGCGGGCGGAGGCAACGCCTTCGGCAATGAGTGGCGCGCGATCGAATTGAACGAGTCGGCGCAGCTGACCTGGTGCGAACACGGCGAGGAAAGTGATACCGCGGCCCAGGTGACCGCTACCGGCGTCGTGATCGGTGGCGATGCGCGCCTCGATTTCGCCGAGGTCGCGGCCGGTGCCGGCTTGTACCGGCATGATCTCGATGTTCAGCTTCAGGGTGACCGTGGTGTGGTCGCGGTCCGCGGCTGCACTGCCGTCAATCAGCGCCGCCATGCCGATATCGCAATCGACGTGCGCCATGTCGCACGCGACACGCGCGCCGACATCGTCTGGCGTGGACTTGCCGACCAGCGCGGGCACGCGATCTTCGCCGGCCAGTTGATCGTTGCTGCCGGCGCCGATGGATCTGATACGGCCCTCAGCAACAAGAACCTGCTGCTGTCGGCCCACGCCGAAATCGACACCCGTCCGGTGCTCGAAATCCATGCCGATGAAGTGAAAGCGGCGCATGGCGCGACCGTTGGCCAACTCGACGAGCGCAGCCTGTTCTACCTGCGTGCGCGCGGCATTCCCGCCGCCGAAGCCAAGCGCATATTGACCCTCGCCTTCGCCCGCGAACCCTTGCTGCAGATCGCCGACAGCGTGCAGCGCGAACTGCTGCTCGATGCGCTGGCGCGCAGCCTGCCGGAATGAACGCATGAGCCGCCTTCATGACATCACCGCCATCCGCGCCGAATTTCCGCAGTTGGCGCGGCATATTCACGGCAAACCGCTGATCTATTTCGACAACGCCAATACCGCGCAGAAGCCGCGTGCGGTCATCGACGCCGTCAGCAATTACTACAGCGAGCACAACGCCAATGTCGCACGTGCCGTGCACACGCTCGGCGAGGAAGCGACCAGCCTGTACGAAGGCGCGCGCGACAAGCTGGCGCGTTTCGTTGGCGCGCGTTCGCGTGACGATGTGGTGTTCACGCGCGGCACCACCGAGGCGATCAACCTCGTCGCCTACAGCTTCCTGCGCCAGAAACTGACGCCTGACGACGAGATTCTGGTCTCGCGCATGGAGCACCACGCCAACATCGTGCCGTGGCAGCTGATCGCCTCGGAAACCGGCGCGAAGGTGATCGCCGCACCGATTACCGCGCGTGGTGAACTCGATGTCGACGGCACACTCGCGTTGATGAATGCACGCACTCGCCTCGTCGGTCTCGCGCATGTGTCGAATGCATTGGGCACGATCAATCCGGTGCAGACGATCATCGCCGCGGCCAAGGCGCAAGGCATTCCGACGCTGATCGATGGCTCGCAAGCGGCCCCGCACTTCAAGATTGATGTCGCCGCGCTCGACTGCGATTTCTACGTGCTGACCGGCCACAAGCTGTTCGGCCCGACCGGTACCGGCGCCCTGATCGCGAAGGCCGCACATCTCGAAGCGATGCCGCCGTTCATGGGCGGCGGCGAGATGATCCGCCGCGTCTCGTTCGAAGGCACGACCTTCAACGATGCCCCGCACAAGTTCGAACCGGGCACGCCGAACATCGCCGGCTTCATCGGTCTTGGTGCTGCGATCGACTGGCTGAACGACGTCGGCATGGACGCGATTGCCGAGCGCGAAACACGTTTGCGCGACCACATGCTCGCGGCCCTGCGCGACATCGACGGTCTGCGCCTGATCGGCGAGGCCGCCGATCGCGTGGCGGTGTTCTCGTTCGTGCTCGAAGGCGCACACGCACACGATGTCGC
>JAYUXS010000035.1:0-5541 GCA_043752845.1 Lysobacterales bacterium
GATCTCGACGGTCTTCTCGCGCAATTTGCCGTCGAGCTTCTTGATCTCGGTGTCGAAATCCAGCGACTGCCCCTGCGACGTGGCGCGCAGTTCGCGCAATTTGTCTTCAAGTTCGGCGATGGGTTTTTCGAAATCGAGGAAGTTGGGGTTCATTGCAGATGTTTTCCAATACCGTGAATTTTTGACATCACTACCCGATGATAGCGTCAGTTGCTGCTGGCTCGTGCAAGCGACAGCTGCACCTCGCTTACGCCGGGCAATTTTCGAAGTTCTTCAATGACTTCCGGCAACACGCGCACTCGCCACTGGTCGCCCAGTTGCAGCTCCGTGCGGGCCACCGCGTTCTGGTATTGGATGCGTAGCGGTGTGACCCCGGGCAGGGCCGGGCGCAGTGTCCTGGTCAGCAGATCCAGCCATTTCGGCGCCGGCGAATCCACGCAGACGCGTAGGCCACGGGCGAAGCGTTCGCAGGCCTGATTCAGCGACCAGGCACGCCGCAGCTTGAGCTGGAAACCACCGGAATATTCGTCGATGCTCAAGCCCCCGGCGACGACGACCATCTGATCCTTCGCGAACACGGCGGCGAACTCGGTCAGGGCTTCGCGATACAGCGCCACTTCGATGCGGCCGCTGGCATCCTCGATCGGCGCGAAGGCCATGGTGTCGCCACGTCGGCGCATCGCCGTCGGCACGATGCCACCGAAGACGATCGGCACCTCGATCTGCCCGCGGCGTTTCTCGGCGGTCGCCTGCAGCGTGCGGTAAAGCTCATCGGCACGACCGATCGGGCCGGTGACGAGTTGCTTCAGCCAGTCCTTGTAGGCATCCGCAGGATGGCCCGACAGGTAATGCCCGAGTGTGTCGCGTTCGCCATGCAGGCGTTGCAGCAAGGGCCATTCCGGCAAGACGCGCATGGTCGCAGTCGGTGCCGTCGCGACGGTTGCATTGCCGAAGATATCGAATTGTCCGGCATCGCGATCACGCGCGTGCTGCTCGGCGCCGCGCATCGCCTCGGGCAGGTGCTGCATCAGGCTCGCGCGGGTGTGCCCGAAGCTGTCGAGTGCGCCGGAGTTCACCAGTGCTTCGAGCACGCGCTTGTTCAGGCGATTGCCATCGACACGCAGCGCCAGGTCATCGACCGATGTGAACGGCCCACCGGCGCGACGTGCATGCACGATCGCCTCGCAGGCGGCGTGGCCGACGCCCTTGATCGCGCCCAGACCATAACGGATGCACTTGCGGTCCAGCGCTTCGAACTTGTAGGTCGAGCTGTTGATTTCCGGCGGCAGGATGCAAAGGCCACCAAGCTTCGCGTCGTCGAGAAAAGGCACCAGCTTGTCAGTGTTGTCCATGTCCGAGGACAACGTGGCCGCGACGAATTCCGCGGCGTAGTGTGCTTTCAGCCAGGCCGTCTGATAGGCGACCAGGGCATAGGCGGCCGAATGCGACTTGTTGAAGCCGTAGTCGGCGAATTTTTCCATCAGGTCGAAGATCGTGCGTGCGACGCCCGGATCGACGCCGTTGTCGGCCGCGCCGGTCTCGAAGATTGTGCGTTGCCGCGCCATCTCGGTCGCATCCTTCTTGCCCATCGCCCGCCGCAGCAGATCGGCGCCACCGAGCGTGTAGCCGGCCAGCACCTGCGCGATCTGCATCACCTGTTCCTGATAGACGATCACGCCGTAGGTCGGCTTCAGGATCGGTTCGAGGCTGGCATGCGGATAACTGACTTCGGCGCGGCCGTGGCGACGGTTGATGAAATCGTCGACCATGCCGGCGCCGAGCGGACCGGGCCGGAACAATGCCGCCAACGCGACGATGTCGTCGAATCCTTGCGGCTGCAGCTTCTTGATGTAGTCCTTCATGCCGCGCGATTCGAACTGGAACACCGCCGTCGTATCGCCGCGCGACAACAGTGCATATGTGGCTGCGTCATCCATCGGCAGGCGCGTGATATCGAGTGGTTCTTCATCCGTACCAACGCGGCAGGCATTGATTGCCTTCACCGCCCAATCGATGATCGTCAGCGTGCGCAGACCGAGGAAGTCGAATTTCACCAGACCGGCTTTCTCGACGTCATCCTTGTCGAACTGCGTGACCACGCTGTCGCCGCCGGCTTCGCAGTACAGCGGGGCAAAGTCCGGCAGCGGCGTCGGCGAAATCACGACACCACCGGCATGCTTACCGGCGTTGCGGGTCAGGTCCTCGAGCTTGCGTGCGAGTTCGATCAGGGTCGCGACTTCTTCCTCGTTGCCCATGCGCTCGCGCAGCTCGGCCGACTCGGCGATCGCGTCATCGAGGGTGATGCCGAGCGTCAGCGGGATGAGTTTGGCGATCGAGTCGACATGGCCATAGCCCATGCCCAGCACGCGCCCGGTGTCGCGCACCACAGCCTTCGCGGCCATGGTGCCGTAAGTGATGATCTGACTGACTTTGTCGGCGCCGTACTTGCGACTGACGTAGTCGATGACGCGGTCGCGGCCTTCCATGCAGAAGTCGACGTCGAAGTCGGGCATCGACACGCGTTCGGGATTCAGGAAGCGCTCGAACAGCAAGTCCTGCGGCAAGGGATCAAGATCGGTGATGCCAAGCGCATACGCGACCAGCGAACCGGCACCGGAGCCGCGTCCCGGTCCGACCGGGATATCGTTCTGCTTCGACCAGTTGATGAAGTCGGCGACGATCAGGAAGTAGCCGGGGAAGCCCATCTTGACGATGACGTCGAGTTCGCTGATGAGGCGCGCCTGATACTGCTCCTGCGGATAGGGCAGCGGCCCCGGATAGTTTGCAAAGCGCGACTGCAGCCCGGACTGGGCCTGCTCGCGGATGAAGCTGTCGAGCGTATGTTCGACCGGCACCGGAAACGCCGGCAGGTAATACTTGCCGAAACTCATCTCGATGTTCAGGCGTTTGCCCAGTTCGATCGCGTTCTCGATCGCCTGCGGACAGTCGGAAAACACTGCACGCATTTCTTCGGGTGACTTCAGATATTGCTGATCGGCGTATTCGCGCGGCCGCTTCGGATCGTTGAGCACGCGCCCGGTTGCGATGCATACGCGCGCTTCATGCGCCTCGAAGTCATCACGGGCGAGGAATCGCACGTCATTGGTTGCGACCAGGGGCAGATCACGTTGTGCCGCGAGGTGCATCAGACGGGCTTGGTGCGCCGCTTCGCCGGGGCGACCGCAGCGCGTCAATTCGAGATAGACGCGATCATCGAACGCACGGCGCCAGTCTTCGAGCAAACGATCGGCATTGTCGACATCGGGCGCAGTGACCAACTCGGACTGGCGTCCCAGCAACACGACCAGACCGGCGTTGTCGGCGAGCAAGCGATGCCGCGGCAAAAACACACGCTCGCGTTTGCCACGTTCGCGATAAGCCGCGGACAGCAATCGCGACAGACGCAAATAGCCTTCGCGGTTCTGGCAGAGCACGGTGGTGCGCGCCAGTTCTTCCTCGCGTTCGCCCACCCACAGATCGCAGCCGATGATCGGCTTGAGCCCGGCATTTTCCGCTGCGACATAGAATTTCACCAGCGCGAACAGATTCGAGTCATCGGTCATCGCCACCGCCGGCATACCGGCTGCAACACAGGCGTCGACGAGCCTGGCGATGCGGATGGTCGAGTCGACCAGCGAATACTCGGTGTGCAGATGCAGGTGGACGAAAGTGGAGGTCATGCTCAGGCGAACAGTTGCTGGGCATCACACTGCTGCACCGGCGCAAAACTGCGGCGATGCGCGGCGCAAGGGCCGAGACGTGCCAATGCTGCGAGATGCACGGGCGTCGGATAGCCCTTGTGCGTAGCAAAGCCGTAGCCGGGATGCACGCGATCGAGTTCGATCAGCAGACGATCCCGATGCACCTTGGCGAGAATCGAAGCAGCGCTGATTTCCGCAATCAACGCATCGCCATGGACGATGGCACGTGCCGGACAGGGTAGGCGCTCGGGCAGGCGGTTGCCATCGATCAAAGCCTCGTCGGGAATGACGCCGAGTCCGTTCAATGCATCGCGCATGCCTTGCAACGTGGCTTGCAGGATGTTCAGTCGATCAATGGTCGCGGCATCGACCTCGACCACGCACCAGGCGCGCGCGCGCGCGCGAATTTCCACCGCTAGCGCTTCACGGCGCAACGCACTGAGTTGCTTGGAATCATCGAGCCCGGCGATCGGCCGCGCGGGATCCAGGATCACGGCGGCCACGACCACCGCACCAGCCAGCGGACCGCGACCCGCTTCGTCAACACCGGCGATCACTTTCATGCCGAATTTGGCGATCGGCGTTCGATGAGATCCGCAATGGCATTGGCTGCGGTTTCCGAGCCGCCGCCCGACAACAGCGGCAGCAAGGTCGACAACTGCGTCTGCATCAACTCCATGCGCGGTTCATCGCGAAACAGCGCCAGCAATTCGCTGGTGATCGTCTCGACGTTGCAATCGTTCTGCAGCAACTCCGGCACCACGGCGTTCTTGAGCAGGATATTCGGCAGCGATACGTATTTCGATTTCAGCAACCCGAATGTGCGCACCAGTGCATGACTGAGCGGGTGAATGCGATGCGCAACCACCATCGGCGTTTCCGCGAGACCGGCTTCGAGCGCCGCGGTGCCGGAAGCGGTGAGCACGACGTCCGCGGCCCACAATGCTTCATGCGAACGGCCTTCGAAGGTGATGATCTGGCCGCGCACGCGCAGCCGCGCGAGGATCGCATCAAAGGCTTTGGTGCATTCGCCATCGGCCATCGGTGCGATCAATTTCAATCCGGAAATGCCGTTGGCAACTTGCAGTGCCGCACGCACGAAAATTTCGCCCAGACGTTCGATCTCGCCGATGCGGCTGCCCGGCAGAATCGCCAGCACGCGGCCCTTGAGCGGCAACGCCAATGCAGCGCGCACTTCGTCACGCGTTGGACGATTCTCGAAGCGCTCGGCGAGTGGATGCCCGACAAATTCCGCGTCTACACCATGGCTGGCGTAGATCGGTGGCTCCATCGGGAACAGGCACAGCACGCGATCGGCGGCGCGACCGATTTTTTTCGCGCGCCCGGGGCGCCAGGCCCAGATCGACGGGCTGACGTAGTGCACCGTGGCAATACCCTTGGCCTTGAGCTTGCGTTCGACAGCCAGATTGAAATCCGGTGCGTCGATCCCGACGAATACGTCGGGCTGCCATTCGCGCAGTCGCTTGACGACGTCACGACGCACGCCGAGCAATCGCGGCAGATGCTTCAACACCTCGACCAGCCCCATCACCGCGAGTTCGGAAGCGTCATGCCAGGTATCGCAGCCAGCACGGCGCATGCGGTGGCCGCCAATGCCGGCGAAAATCGCGCGGGGAAATCGACGTTTGAGGCAGGCGATCAGGTCGGCACCGATTTGGTCACCCGATGTTTCGCCGGCTACCAGGGCTATTCGAAGTGCGCGTGTATCCATGGTGTCACCGGATCAGCGAGCGTTCGGAACGATCGATGAATTCGGAAAGCACCTTGAGTTCGTCTGACGCCTGTGCCGCAAGCGCGATTTCACGACGCGCGTCGGCGA
>JAYUXS010000036.1:0-5540 GCA_043752845.1 Lysobacterales bacterium
CATCTCATTCCCTCTCTTTGCACATCTTAGGCCGAATTGAGCAAGACGTGCGGCGGAATCGGTGTGATCGCCGTGTTCATGGCGCCGCCCGGATATGTACGGTATCTTGCGGTACAAGGAGAAACCGCCATGACTGCCAGCGCTGCCCGCCTTGACCTGCGCCTCAATCCGACCGACAAGGCCCGCATCGCGCGCGCCGCCGATCTGCGCGGCGTACCGCTGTCGGCGTTCGTGCGCGACGCTGTGTTGCGCGAGGCCGAGAGCGTGATGGCGGCGGAACTCACGGTCACCCTGTCGGCTGCAGAATCTCGCCGTTTCCTGACCGCGCTCGATGCACCGTTCAAGCCCAATGCCCGCCTTAAGAAAGCGATGGCGCGCGGACTGGCGCGACGCTGAATTGTGCTGCTCGTCGAACGGCTTGATGGCCGTCGCCACGACCGCGGCGGCTTTAACTGCGGCGAACAGTCACTCAACCATTATTTGCGCGATATGGCCGCGCAACACCAGCGCGACGGCATCGCCACGACCCACGTGCTGATTGAGGACGAAGCACCTTCGCGCATCCTTGGCTACTACAGCTTGGCGGCCGCCCAACTGCATCTGTACGCTTTGCAGCCTGCCGACCAGCGCCGCCTGCCGCGCTACCCGGTGCCCGCGGCGCGACTCGCGCGCCTGGCAGTCGCCCTCAATGAGCAGGGACAGGGGCTCGGCGAATCGCTGTTGCAGGATGCCGTGAAACGCTGTTTGGTGCTGCGGGGTGAACTGGGCGTGCGCGTGCTGGTGGTCGATGCGCTGAACGCGCGCGCCGCCGCTTTCTACCGGGCCCATGGGTTCAACGAAACATCGGGTCAGGCCCTCACGCTGTATCTGCCGTTGGGCCAAAGCTGACGCACACCACTCCAGGGGATCACAATGCCGGAACTGCAGGCTTCAAACGCATCAGCATCACTGTCGGTACCCATAGCCGCGACGCCAGTAATTTCACGAGATTCTTCTCCCATCGTTTCCATCCGAGGCTTGACCAAGACCTACGCCAACGGCTTCTCGGCCTTGAAGGGGATTGATCTCGACATCCGTCGTGGCGAGATTTTTGCGTTGCTGGGGCCGAACGGGGCGGGAAAGACGACGCTGATCAATGTCGTGTGCGGGACGGTCAATGCGACGACGGGCACGGTGGTCGCGGATGGATTCGACAATGTGCGCGAGTTTCGCGGCGCACGCGCGCGCATCGGGCTGGTGCCGCAGGAATTGCATACCGATGCGTTCGAGACGGTGTGGGCGACGACCACATTCAGTCGCGGACTGTTCGGCAAGAAGGCGGACACTGCACATGTCGAGCAGGTGCTGCGCGATCTGAGCCTTTGGGACAAGCGCAACGACAAGATCATGACCTTGTCCGGTGGCATGAAGCGGCGCGTGCTGATCGCGAAGGCGCTGGCGCATGAACCGACCATCCTGTTTCTCGATGAGCCGACGGCTGGCGTCGATGTCGAATTGCGCCATGACATGTGGAACGTGGTGCGCAAACTTCGCGAGCGCGGCGTCACCATTATCCTGACCACGCATTACATCGAGGAAGCCGAGGAGATGGCCGATCGCGTCGGCGTGATCCTCAAGGGTGAGATCATCCTCGTCGAGGACAAGACGGCGCTGATGCGCAAACTCGGCAAGCGCCAGATGTCGCTGCATCTGAGCGAACGATTGACGAGTATTCCGACGTCGCTCAACAATCTCAGTCTCACGCTGGGCGATGATGGCGACACCCTGATCTACAGCTTCGATGCAGCCGGTGAATCGACCGGCATCGCCGAATTGTTGAATCGGCTTGGCCAGGCCGGCATCGCCTTCCGCGATCTGAAGACCAGCGAAAGTTCGCTCGAGGACATATTCGTGAATTTGGTGAGGGCACGCGCATGAACTGGCTGGCGGTTCGGGCGATCTATCACTTCGAAATGTCGCGCTGGTTTCGCACGATCGGACAGAGCGTCGCTTCGCCGGTGCTGTCGACTGCGCTGTACTTTATCGTGTTCGGCGCCGCGATCGGCTCGCGCATGGGCGACATCGGCGGCGTGCCCTACGGGGCGTTCATCATTCCCGGGCTGATGATGCTGTCGATCTTGAACGAGAGCATCGGCAACGCGTCGTTCGGCATCTATTTCCCGAAGTGGTCGGGCACGATTTTCGAGATCCTGTCGGCGCCGGTGTCCTGGGGCGAAATGCTGCTCGGCTATGTCGGTGCGGCGACCACGAAATCGATGCTGCTCGGCGTGTTGATCCTGATCACCGCGCGCATCTTCGTTCCGTACGAGATCGCACATCCGCTGTGGATGATCTGCTTCCTGCTGCTGACCGCGGCGAGCTTCAGCCTGTTCGGGTTCCTGATCGGGCTGTGGGCCGACAGCTGGGAAAAGCTGCAGACGATCCCGTTGCTGGTGATCACGCCACTGACTTTTCTCGGCGGCGCGTTCTATTCGCTCGACATGCTGCCGTCGCCGTGGCGCGAAATCACCTATTTCAATCCGGTCGTGTACCTGATTTCCGGCTTCCGCTGGAGCTTCTACGGCATCGCCGACGTACACATCGCAATCAGCACCGGCGCCATCCTCGGGTTTCTGATCACCTGCATCCTGATCGCACGCTGGATGATCCTGAGCGGGTGGCGGTTGAAGCGGTGAGCTCACGGCTTGCGCAGAAGGCGCATTCACGACAAATGCACGTAGGTGAAGGGTAGGCTGCGTTCTGATTCCGGGGATGATCGATGAAGACAGTATTGATCGCGGGCGCGCGCGGTGGCGTCGGTCGGGCGTTGGCGGCGAGGTTGAGTTCGCAGGGTGTCCGACTTGCGTTGGTCGGGCGCGGTGAAGCTGACCACGACAGCAGCAATGGCGCGTTCTGGATCATGGCCGATGTGTCGACGGCTGCGGGTGCGAAGGTCGCGGTCGATGCTGCGACGGTGCATTTTGGTGCGCCGCCCGATGGGCTGGTGAATGCAGCGGGTTCGATCCTGATCGCGCCGATCGCGCGCACCACGGAAGCGCAGTACCGAGAGACGCTGGCGGCGAATCTGGACAGCGCATTTTTCCTGACGCAGGCGTACGTGGCTGCGGCGACCAAGGCCAAGCAGGGTGGATCGATCGTGTTGTTTTCCTCGATCGCGGCCCGAGTCGGCATCGTCAATCACGCCGCAATTGCAATCGCCAAGGCGGGGGTCGAGGCTTTGGTGCGCGCGCTCGCGGCCGATATTTCTGCGCAGGGCATCCGCGTCAATGCAATCGCGCCGGGATTACTCGACACGCCGCTCGGCGGACGGTTTCTTTCGAGCGATTCAATGCGCGAGCAGATGGCGATGCAGTATCCGTTGGGGCGCGTCGGCACAGCCGACGATGCCGCGTCTGCGGCCACTTGGTTGCTGTCGGACGCCAGCAGCTGGGTGACCGGACAGGTCATCGCACTGGACGGCGGATTCACCGCAGTTCGACCTGCCGTGCGCAAAAGCGCATGAGCGCGGCGATTGTCTGGTTCCGACGCGATTTGCGGCTGACCGACAACCCGGCGCTGGACGCCGCCGCGCAGTCCGGCTTGCCGATCGTGGCGCTTTACATCCATGCGCCGGAAGAAGAAGGCGAGTGGCGATCCGGCGCGGCGACGAACTGGTGGCTGCAACAGAGTTTGATCGCGCTCGATGTCAGCCTGCGCGAGCGTGGCGGTCGCCTGATCATCCGCGCCGGAGCATCCCTGGCGACGTTGCGCGCAGTGATCGCCGAAACTGGTGCCACCGAGTTGCATTGGAACCGATTGTACGAGCCGGCCATCGTTGCGCGTGATCAGCACATCACGTCGGCGTTGCGGGCGGATGGTCTGACCCTCGAAAGCCACAACGCCGCCTTGTTCGTCGAGCCGTGGCAGGTTCAGACCCAGACCGGGCAGCCCTATCGCGTGTTCACGCCGTTCTGGCGCAATGCGGTCGCGATGATCACCGACGTGTTGCCGTGTCCGGTGCCGTCGACTATGCAGTTCCTGCAGCCAGAACCGGCGTCGATCGACGTGGATCGGCTCGGTTTGATGCCCAGCATCGCCTGGTACACCGGCATGCGCGACACCTGGACGCCGGGCGAGCATGGCGCATTGCGACATCTGGCCGATTTTCTCGACGAGGCCGAGGCGTACTCGGAAAATCGCAACCGACCTGCCATGCCTGGCACGTCGATGCTGTCGCCGCATCTTCATTTCGGCGAGATCTCGCCGCGGCAGATCTTGGCCGCTTTGCAGGAAAGGGCCATCGACCATCGTGGCTACATGGATCGCGTCGAACATTTCGTGCGTGAACTGGGCTGGCGCGAGTTCGCGCATCACCTGCTGTTCCACTTTCCGGCGACGACCAATCACAACTTGAACGCGAATTTCGACGCGTTCCCCTGGGCCGAGGTCGATCCGGCTTTGTTGGCCGCGTGGCAGCGCGGACATACAGGCATCCCGATCGTCGACGCCGGCATGCGCGAGCTGTGGCAGACCGGCTGGATGCACAACCGCGTGCGCATGATCGTCGCGTCGCTGCTGACCAAGAACCTGCGCTACCACTGGTCGCACGGCGCGCGCTGGTTCTGGGACACCCTCGTTGATGCCGATCTCGCCGCGAATACGCTCGGCTGGCAATGGTCGGCTGGGACCGGCGCCGACGCAGCGCCCTATTTCCGGGTGTTCAATCCAGTGTTGCAAGGCGAACGCTTTGACCCGCTCGGCGGCTACGTCAAGCGCTATGTGCCGGAACTGGCGCGGGTGCCGGCGCAATTCCTGCACAAGCCCTGGTCGCTGAAACCGTCGGAACAGGCGACTTTCGGCGTGACTGGCGTTTACGCGCGGCCGCTCGTCGATCTGGCCAGAACCCGCGATTCGGCGCTGACCGCGTATGCGAGCATCAAGCGCAGCTGACGCGCGTTGACGCGCGTTGACGCGCTCCTCACGCAAATGTAAAACCGATGCTCTTCAGGCGGGAGCGTGGGTCATGGCGGTGATGACGATGGGACGGCGCAATCGCGAGGCGATGACCAAGGTCGATACCGCCTGGTTGCGCATGGAGCGCGCGACCAACCTGATGATGATCACTGGCGTCATGATGTTCGACGCGCCACTCGACATCGATCGCTTCAAGCGCATGTTGCGTGAGCGTTTTCTCGCCTTCCGCCGCTTCCAGCAGAAGGCCGTCGACACTTCCGCTGGTGCCTACTGGGAAACCGACGCCGACTTCGATCTGGACTGGCATGTGCGCCTGACCGCGCTGCCGGGCAAGGGCGGTCGCGAAGAATTGCAGCGCCTCGTCTCGCAACTGGCTTCGACCCCGCTCGACGCATCGAAGCCGCGCTGGCAGTTCCATATCGTCGAGAAATACGACGGCGGTTCGGCCCTGATCACGCGCATCCACCATTGCTATGCCGACGGCATCGCCCTGATCCAGGTGCTGCTGTCGCTGACTGACGTGAAGCCGACGCCGGAGCAACACATCGAACTCGCAAAGACCTGGTTGAACGAAGACCGTGGCTCGG
>JAYUXS010000037.1:0-12226 GCA_043752845.1 Lysobacterales bacterium
TGCGCTCAAAAGCCCGCACCCGCTTCGACCACAACGCTGCCTTCGATGCCCTGTCCATGTCCAACTCCTCGCCGAAATGCGCGAGACTGCAGCGTGCCGGGCGAAGTGGGAAGGTGGGTTGGCTGGACGGTTACGGTCGACCAATGACAACTCGGCCTATCTCGCGCCGCGCCACGAAGTCATTCCGGTACGCGGCCAGTGGGGGCGCTGCCAGTCCTTTCGCGATGCAAACTGCGATGGTGCCGACGACTCGCCATTGTTCCCGAGCTTCGAGCATCGCGCGGTCACCGCGGAAGTGAACATCTTGTATCCGGCCCGGTGCTCGACCAGTGGGTGACACCGGGCAGCACCTCGGCAACGAGCATGAGTCGCGATCTGGCGACCAGCGACGGCCACGTGCGACTGTCGGTCAAGGTCGCGAATCTCGGTGACGGCCGCTTTCGCTACGACTACGCGTGGATGAATTTCGATTTCGCGCGCGCCGTCACCACCGGCACCGAACCCAATCTGCGCG
The DNA here is from genome assembly GCA_043752845.1 of Lysobacterales bacterium. Taxonomy (GTDB): domain Bacteria; phylum Pseudomonadota; class Gammaproteobacteria; order Xanthomonadales; family Ahniellaceae; genus JADKHK01. The sequence continues at coordinate 515 of JAYUXS010000037.1, forward strand.
TGCTCGGCAACCTCGGTCTCGGGGCGTTGTCGATCCCGATTGCGAGCCACTCGGGCGCGAGTGTGGATATGCATCTGGGCGGCGCGAACCCTTGGGACGTGAGCTACGTGGACGGCGTCTTGCGCATCGCCGCACCGAGCGCACAATCGCAACCTTGGGGCGCGCTGTACCGCTTCTCGTTGACCACGCGACTGCCGCCCGAGCCCGGCACCGCCGTGATCACGCCCGCAGCAGCCGGCACGCCCGCGACGCTGAGCATCGACACACTGGTGCCCTCGACCAGCGAAGTGCTGTTCGCCTCCGGTTTCGAATGAACGACGGCAGCGGCGCTTGTCAGCACCCACTTCGAGGGTTAAGCTGATTGCGAACGATTCGCACTAGCGTTTGCTTTCAAGCTGTCGTCGAGGAGACCTGCCGTGCGTCATGCCGTTGCCTTTTTGCTGTTGCTGATCGCGTTCCCGTGTTTCGCGCAGCGCGATTTCACTGCGGCACCCGACAGTCAACGCACCGATGTCTGGTTTGATCCGGCCGATCCCGGATGGTCGCTCACGATCGCGCCTTCGGGTGGCGTGACCTCGGCGCTGCTTGCCGACTTTGATGCGCTGGGTACACCGCGTTGGTGGTTTGGTGGAGCAGTTCCTGCGTCAAATGGCGCTCTCGTGTTGACCCTGATGCGACCGCGCTGGGACACGACGGCCGGCCGTCTTGCCGGTGCGTCCGCGGTCGGTTTCCTGCAATTTCAACGCAGCGATGAAGATCACGCGACACTCGCCCTCAGTCTGGAAGGGCGCGTACGCCAACATGCGCTGCGACGCTTCGTGGTCAATCGCGATTTCAGCCTGGGTGATCGTTCCGGGTTCTGGTTCGATCCGAGCGATGGCGGGCACGGTCAGATGTTGATCCAGCAAGGCGACTGGCTCGGTTCGGTGTCGATCGGCTATGACCGTCAAGGCGAGCCGACCTGGGCATTCGCACAGGGCTCGATCAACTCGGGCGAGTTGCAGAGCCAGCGCATTTCGCGCGTCTGCGATCCGCATTGCCGCCACGTGATTGTGCCCGGCGGCATGGTCAACGTGATGTTTCCGGGACAGGACGACGCCATCGCATCGATCACCCTGTCCGATGCCAATGGCCTGTTCTGGCAACGCGAACAGAAGCCGCTGACCCGCTACACCGAGGCCCCGAATTCGCGGCCGCATGCCAATGCTCTGGCGCGCTTCGGGTCGGCTGATGCGCTGGCGGGTTATTTCGTCCAGACAACCGAGCGCAACCCTTACTCTGGCCTCGACGGTTGCGTGGACTTTTCACCAGGACCACCTTCAGCACAAATCGCGAGCACGACCAATCTGCAGGAAGCTGGTGTCGACGAGCACGACGAGATGAAGCGGCTTGGTGACCGCTTGTTCAGTATTCGTCAACAAGTCGGTGGCAGCACGCCGAGCAGTGCCTTGTTGCGCGTGCATGGCTTGTCGGGAAATGATGGCGGCATGCAGCTGCTGCATCAGGTTGTGGTGACCGCGGCGCCGTATGCGCAGCTGCTCGGGCTGCATCTGCTGGAGCGCACACCGACGCCGGTGCTGGTCGTGCTCGCATCGACGCAAGCGTATTACGCCGGATATGACGACCTCTGTGGCTACTCGCCGCTTGCCGGCAAGACCTGGGCGGTGGTCTACGACGTGCAAGCGAATGGTCTGCCGATTGAACGTGCACGGCTCGAATTGGACGGGGCATTCGCGACCAGTCGGCGCATCTACGACGTGTTGTATCTGGCCACCGCGAACGTGGTGAAAACCGATGCGGCCGGCGTCGCGTCATTCCCGCAATGGCGCATCGGTCAGGGTGCGTTCCAGTCGATGGTCAATGTCGCCAATACCTGGCTGCCGAACTATGCGCCGGACGCCTGGGAGCGCACGCTGACGACGATCACCAAGTTCGATGTCGACGACGTCGCGCCACAATTCTCGTCGGTGTTTTCGCGTGTCGACACCTCGTACGTTTCGCCGTCGTCCTGGTACTTGGCGACGACGCAATATCGTGTCAACGCCGTGCTTGCGCCAGCGCTCATTCCGCAAGGGCGCGTGCTGGATATTCACAAGCTCGGCCTCGCAGCGCTTGATTACCGCGGCAGCGGCAGCGTGTTCGGGGGCATCAGCTCCAGCAGCGACGATTCGTTCCGCTTCAGCGAACTCGGCGAACACCTGCGCGTGCTCACCGACACGGCCAACACGTTTCAGGGCAATTCGCTGTTTCGCCTGAGCGTGCTGAAGGAAGATCTTGCCGCGAAAAAGCTGGTCATCGTCGCGCAATTGCCGAACGCCGCGCGGCCTGATCCGATCGGTCCGGCGAACGAGCAACCGCACGGCGTGCGCTTTCAGGGTGACGTGGTGTACGCGGTCAGTTTCCGGCAGACCGATCCGCTCTATGCCATCGATCTGTCCAATCCGCTCGATCCGAAGCTCGACAGTGCGCTCGAGGTTCCGGGCTATTCCGAGTACCTGCATGCGCTGCCCGACGGTTGGCTGTTCGGCTTCGGTCTGGACGCAAGACCCGGTACCAATGGTCTGAAGTTCAGTCTGTTCGATCAGCGTGATCGCAGCCACCCGGTCGAACGCTGGCAGCGCGTCGTTGGCCGCAATGGCAGTTGGTCGGCGTTGCTCGCGGACCATCGTGCCTTTGCGATCGCGGACCTGGGTGGCGGCCAATACCGGGTCGCGATTCCGGTCGATATCGCGGAAGGTACGCCGCCCGATCCCTGGTCGAATTCGCCATGGCGGCAGTCCGGCTTGGCGGTCGTCGATATCGATGCCAACACCGGTGCGGTCGGTCCGATCAAACTGCCCGTCGCCTGGTACGTCGAAATGGGCCAGCAATACGGCGACTATTCACGCAGCGCGCGCAGCCTGATTTATGGCGACAGCGTGTACGTTCAATTGCGCGGCCAGTGGTATGGCGCGCGCATCGATCAAACACTGCCGATGCGCGGTCCCTACTGAGCAAGCACCGACTCGGCAATCGTGGACACGAGAAAACAGCGACGGCTCATGTCGTCATGTCGCCATGTCGTCATGTTGCAAGCGGATCAAGCCAGCGTGACTCCGGAAAACGCGCAAAATCGGTATCGACCGACACCACGCGCAAACCGTGTTCCATGGCCAACGCAGCGATATCAAGATCCATGACCACATTGCCCACGGCGGCGTGCCGATCGCATAGTTCCAAAAACACGCGAAGGTGGTCAGGCGTAGGCCAGGCGATCCACACGTTTGGATGTGCGATGAGCGCAGTCATTGCCTGCAATGCCTGCTGCGAGGTCAACGGCACCGCCAACACCCGCCGATTGGTCGCAATGCGCATGAACGCCAACACACTTGCCCACGGCACGGCAATGCGTTGATTCTGCGCGAGCTGCAACGTCAGCCACTCGCGCATGCGCACATGCTGCGGAAAATTCTTGAGCAGCGCATAGAGCAGCACATTGGCATCAACCAGCACCGTGCAACTCCAGGTCTTCCAGCAATTGATGCACGTTGTCCAAGTCAAAAATCAGCGGCTGCACTTCGAACAACGGCAACTCCAAACCCGGCTTCGCACGCAGCGTCCGCGTCCGCTCGATCTCTTGAAGGCCATGCCGCAACACTTCATTGATAAACGGCTTGAACTCCTGATTTTTCCCGAGACGCTTCAATTTGACGTACACATCGGGCTCGAAGGTTACTGTGGTGCGCATATCAATCACCATGATTCAGAATGCAACGCATCATAGCATCACCGGTTTCACCATCAGCCGAGATCGCCGAAGCGCGTCTGCAGCGCGGTGATCGTCGCGAGACCTGCGGTTTCGGTGCGCAGAATGCGCGGGCCGAGCGTGATACGGCGGAATCCGGCCTGGTAGAGCACGCCGAGATCACGATCGGAAAATCCGCCTTCGGGGCCGATCGCGATCGCGACCTGGGTCATGGCCGGCAGGGTCGAGATGGCTTGGCCATTGTCCGGATGCAGCACCAGCTTCAGTTCGTCGCTGTCGGCGAACAATCGTGCCGAACGCTCGAGTGTGAGCGGTGATTCGACCACCGGAACTTGCGCCCGCCCGCACTGCTCGCAGGCCGATTCGAGCACGCGCTGCCAGTGCACGATGCGCTTGTCGGCGCGGTCATCGTCGAGCTTTACTTCGGTGCGTTCGGTGATCACCGGCACGATTTTCGTCACGCCGAGTTCGGTCGCTTTCTGCAGGATCAGGTCCATCTTCTCGCCTCGCGCGATCGCCTGCACCAGGGTGATCGCGAGCGGCGATTCGTTGTCGACGGCCTGCACTTGGGTCACCCGCACACGAGTTTCGCGCTTGCCGAGTTCAAGTTTGCCGGCATAGTCGTTGCCATCGCCGTTGAACAGAGTCACGGCATCGCCGTCGCGCAAACGCAGCACGCGCACGGCGTGGTTGGCGGCGAAATCGGGCAGGGCGATATCGGCGTCGACGTGCAATTCCAGGTCCACGAACAATCGGATACGGCGCATGGCTGGACTCCTGGGGCGCCTCAGCGCGCCGCGAATTCGACACTGTCCCGCGCTACATCGACCAGCAGATCGATCTCGTCGCGGCTGATGCAATACGGTGGCATGAAATAGACGCTAGACCCAAGCGGGCGCAGCAGCACGCCGCGTTGCATCGCGTGCTGGTGGACGCGCAAGCCGCGTCGTTCGCGCCAGTCGAAGGCCTCACCTTCAGCCTGATCGCGCACCAGATCGAAGGCCGCGATCATGCCGCATTGGCGCAGGTTGGCGATGTTCGGATGCGCACCCAGCGGGCTCATTGCTTGGGCCATGTGCGTCGCCAAGGCGCGGTTGCGTTCCAGCACCGGCTCGTCGCGGAAAATATGCATGACCTCGAGCGCGACGCGGCAGGCAAGGGCATTGCCGGTGTAGCTGTGCGAGTGCAGAAAGGCGCGCAGCCGGGTGTATTCATCGTAGAAGCTCTGGTAGATCGACTCGGTGGTCAGCACCGCGGACAACGGCAGATAGCCGCCGCTCAGGCCTTTCGACAGACACAGCAGATCCGGTGCGATGCCGGCCTGTTCGCAAGCGAACAGCGTGCCGGTACGACCAAAACCGACCGCGATCTCGTCCGCGATCAGCAGCACGCCGTGGCGATCACAGGCTTTGCGCGCGCGCCGCAGGTATTCGGCATCGTGCATGCGCATGCCGGCGGCACATTGCACCAGTGGTTCGATAATCAGGGCGCAAACACTATTGCCGTGTTCGGCAAGCAACACGTCTAGCGCATCGGCTGCGCGTACCGCCACGTCGAAGGCCGATTCGCCCGCGTGCGCCTGGGTTGCATCGGGCGAGGGCGCGGTGATCGGCGTCAACAACAAGGGCGCATAGGTTTCGCGGTACAGCGGGATGTCGGTGACTGATAGCGCGCCCAGGGTTTCACCGTGGTAGCCGCCGGCGAGCGCGACGAATTTCGTGCGTGCCGCGTCGCCGCGATTGCGGCAGTGATGGAAGGCGAGCTTGAGCGCGATCTCGACTGCGCTCGAGCCGTTGTCGGCGAATTGCACGCGCGTCAACCCGGCCGGTGCCACGCGCACCAGTGCTTCTGCGAGTTCGATCGCCGGTTCGTGCGTGAAGCCGGCGAGCAGCACGTGTTCGAGCTTGCCGATCTGGTCACGCAAGGCCGCATCGAGACGTGGCTCGGCGTGCCCGAACAGGTTCACCCACCAGCTCGAGATCGCGTCGAGATAGCGCTTGCCGTCGAAGTCCGTCAGCCAGACGCCGCGCGCACTGCGGATGGGAACCATCGGCAGCGATTCGTGGTCACGCATCTGTGTGCACGGATGCCAGACCACGGCGAGGTCGCGGCGAGCCAGTTCGGCATTGCTCGGACTAAAATTACTCGGGCGCAAATCGTCACCAGTCATTGCGAGGCGGCGTTTCAATAGGGTCGGCGTTATGATCGTGGCCGGTTTCCGTTACAGCAAGGCTTTCCCGATGCGACTGCCCAAACACCTCGGCTTCACCCTGATCGAAATCCTCGTAGTGGTGGTGATCCTTGCAATCCTCGCCTCGATCGTGGTGCCACGTGTATTAGGTCGTACCGACGAGGCCATGATCGCGAAGGCGCGCGCCGATGTGCAGGGCCTGTCGACGGCGTTGAACCTTTACAAGCTCGACAACTTTACCTTTCCCAGCACCGATCAGGGTCTGGAAGGGCTGGTGAACAAGCCCGGCGGCAGCCCGGAAGCCGCGAATTGGCGCAGTGGCGGCTACATCGACCGGCTGCCGAAAGATGCCTGGAACCGCGAATACCAATACGTGAGTCCAGGTAGCCATGGCGACTTCGATGTCTATTCACTCGGGCAGGATGGCCAGACCGGCGGTGAAGGTCTGGCGGCCGACATCGGCAATTGGACCGAGTAATCCCGATGCGTGTTTCGACGCGCGGGTTCACCCTGATCGAAATTCTGGTCACGGTGGTGATCATCTCGGTGCTGGCCTCGGTGTTGGTGTTGTCGGTGAGCGCCGGCGACGAGGAACAATGGCTGAGCAGGGAAGTGGATCGACTGGAAGCACGTGTCGTCTACGCCTGCGAGCGCGCCGAATTGACCGGGCGCGAGATCGGTCTGCATCTGCGCGCCAGCGGCTATGCCTTCAGCAGTCGCTATGGCGAGCAATGGCGCTTCATCGATGACGATCCGGCCTTGAAGATGGCGACCCTGCCGAACTTGCTGCAACTCGCAGCGGACAACGCGGTATTGGCGGAATCATTCGACGAGAAGCCGCAATTCCTGTGCTTCGCTTCTGGTGAGGCGACGCCGATGACGATCGATCTCGGCGCCGGCGAACGCGCGACGCGTTGGCGCATCGATATCGCCTTCGATGGCCGCACGCGCGTGCAGCATCGTGCTGTCGACGATCACGGCGTCGTAGATCGCGACTGGATCGAGCGCAAGCGCGCGCCATGACCCGCCGAAGCGGATTTTCATTGGTCGAAGTGCTGGTCGCGCTTGCCGTTGTCGCGATCGCGCTCGTCGCCCTGCTGGCTGCAGCGGCCCGGCTGACGCGCGACGCTGATCATCTGCGGGAACTGACATTGGCTGACTGGGTCGCTGCCAATGTGCTGACCGAGTCGCGGTTACGCGAACCGTTTCCGGCGCTCGGCAAAAGCGAAGGCCGCATGCGCATGGGACCGCGTGAATACCGCTGGCAGCGCGTCGTGCAGAACACACCGGAACCGGCGTTGCGACGCATCGACGTGCACGTGTTCGCGCGCGAGGCCGGCAATGACGATGCACCGATCCGCAGCCTGGTCGGTTTCGCGGGGCGGCCATGACGATGCGCGGCTTCACCCTGATCGAAGTGCTGGTCGCGGTCTTCATCTTCGCGCTGCTGATGATCGCCGCCTACGGCAGCGTCGATGCATTGTTGCGCACCCGCGACGGTCTGACACAGCAGAACGAGCGCCTGCGCGCGCTGCAGTTCACGGTCGGCCTGATCGAGCGCGATCTGCGACAGACCTTTGCGCGCCCGATCCGCAGTGGCTATGGCGAACGCGAAGCGGCGCTCGTCGGCGCGCGCGATGCCATCGCCTTCACGCGGGCCGGTGCGGCCAATCCGCTGCGCCAGGAACGCGCCGAGATCGAGCGCGTCGGCTATGCCCTGCGTGACGAACACGTGGCGCGCATCAGCTATGCCGTGCTCGATCGCACGCCGGCCACCGCGCCAAACACGCGCGACCTGCTGACGCGAGTGCGCAAGCTCGGGTTTCGCTATCTCGACGGCGAACAATGGCGCGAGCTGTGGCCGCCCTCGAACGTGCAAGGCCCGGTATTGATGAAACTGCCACGCGCGGTCGAATTCAGCATCGACACCGAGGACTATGGCCTGATCACGCGAATCGTCGATCTGTCGGAGGTTGTAGAAGCGTCGCCCAATAGCGGTGGCGTTGGGCCCGGCGGGCTGCCGCCATGAAGCGTCAGCGCGGCGTTGCCTTGATCATCGCGGTGTTGCTGGTGGCGCTGGCGACGTTGATCGTCGCGAGTCTGCTCGACAGCACCGATCTGGCGCTGGCGCGCACGCGCAACCAGGTGCGCGAGCAGCAGGCCTATGCCTACGCACGCGGACTGGAAGTGTGGGCGCTGGACTGGTTGCGCCGCGACGCCAACGACGAACCCGGTATCGACACACTGGGTGATATCTGGGCGCGTTCGCTGCCGCCGCTGGATGTGCAGGGCGGCAAGATCACCGGCCGCGTGCGCGAGTTGAATGGCTGCTTCAATCTGAATCATCTGGTCGTCAACGGTGTCGCCGACGCTGTTGCGCGAAGGCGCTTTGACCGGCTGCTGCGCGCGCTCAGACTGCCACCGGAACTGGCTGACGCCGTCGTCGACTATGCCGATGCCGACAACGAATCCGGCACGCGCGGCGCCGAAGATCTGGCGTACCAACTGGCGACGCCGCCGCGACGTTCGGCCAATCAGTCGTTCATGCATGTCTCCGAGTTGCGCGTGGTGCGCGGCGTTGACGATGAGGTCTATGCGCGACTCGCGGCGCACGTCTGCTCGACGCCGTCGGGCAGCCCGATCAATCTCAATACCGCGACGCCGTTCGTGTTGATGGCTCTGGTCGAGAATCTCGATGAGTCCGCAGCGCGCAAGTTGAACGACGAAGGCAACGCCAGCATGCGTGATCTCAACGCCTTCAATGCCCGTCTTGAGGCGTTGGGTCTGGCGCTCGACGGCGGTGACAAACTTGGCGTCGGCAGCACGCAATTTCTCGCCGAAGCGATGATACTGATCGACGGCATCGAGTTCCACTACTACTCGCGCATCGAACGCGAAACCCAACGTCACCGCGTCAGTGCACGCAGCCGCGGCGTCTATTGAGTGCCCGGCGTTATCGATCGTCGCTGGCCGACCACTCCATCAACTCGCCTTCGCCATCGGTTGCGATGCGCACGTTGATCCCTTTGCAGCATACCGGGCAGTCTTCTATGTATTCGGCATCGCCGCCCGATCCGTCGGCAAACGTCTCGAAGCGTTCCCCGCACCACGGGCAGGACAGTTTGATCGAGCTCGACATCGGCAGACTCCGCAGTGGATGGGTAGTCTGCACGCTTGCTGTCAAAGCGCTGTGCGCTGCCGCACGTGGCCCCTTTTTTCGGCAGACGGCGTATATGGGGAATGGGCGTCCCCTGCAGGCGCCGTCATCACCGGAGCAGACCATGAGTGTTGCCGCACACCGACCGCGCCGTGGCTTTCGCCCCATGGCGTTCGTCACCGCGCTGCTGTTGGCGCTGATGCACCTGTCGCCGGTGCTGGCGCAGGAATCACCGTCAATCCGCGCCACGCCTTACGAGGCCGCGCCCGGCCAGAGGGTGAGCTTCGATCTCAGCAATGTCGTTCCAGGCCGAATTTACACGATCGTGCTGAAGCCATCGATCGGACTCGGTACGACGTTGGCCACCACCACCGCTGCCGCCGAACGTCATCGCGTGACCGCGACCATCCCGGCGTTTGCGGCTGGCAGCTACAAGTTGCTGCTGCAGCACAATCCTGGGCCGGTGACCGACGACGCCAGCAGTTTCAAGGTGTTGCCGGGGCTCGCGCTGTCGGTGCTGAGCAGCACGCCGCGCGCCGGAAAGTCGCTCGCGATCGAGGTGGCGGGCTTGCTGGTGTCGGGCAGTTTGCGCGTGCGCTATGGCACGCGCCTGGTTTACGGTCCGGTGGCGGTCACCAGCGCGACCCAGCGCGCCAAATTCGTGCTGCCAGCGGACTACCCGAACAGCTTCCCGGCCAATGTTGCGCTCCACGCCGAGCGCGTCAGTGGTCGGGTTGTGCTGCAGTCGGATAGCGTCACCATCAATGTCGCAGCCCCTTACAACGGACCGTTCTCGGGCTTCACCGGGCTGACCAGTTCGCGCAGCAGCGCCGGCCCGCGTGATCCGATCACGCTCAGCGGCAAGCTCTCGCTGCACGACGGCGACCGCGTGCAAGACGTCAAGCTGACGCCGTGGTGGAAGGCAGCCGACGGCAGCATGACGCCGCTGTCAGCGACCGACGTGACCATCGCGACCGACGGCACATTCCAGATCAAGACCAAGACGCCGAGCCTGCTGTCGATGTCCGCGATGCGCACGCCGTCGCCCGGGCGCATCGTGGTGCAGACGGAACGCACCAGCGAACATGGCGTCAAACAGGTGGAGGTCACCGACATCGGCGCCATCAGCAGCGACATCGACACCGATCCCGACGTCGACCTGCGCATTGTCGTGCGCAAGCGCGGCACGCAGGTGACGCAGGCGCTGAAAGATGCGCTGGTGGTCATCGACAGCGACGCGCCGCTGCACATGCCCAGCCTCGACCTGCCGTTCGATGACTTGGACGACCCCGATGGTTTCATGGTCTCGGGCAGCGACCTGCTTTCCATGCACGCCGCAGACGGCAGCGAAAGCCGCAATGCGATGTTCCGGACCAACCAGTACACCGCGCTGTTCGCCGACACGCTCAACGTCAATTTGACGCGAAAGGCGGAATGTCCGCCCAACCTTTACCGACGCGCCACTGGCGACGACGGCATCGCCGAGTATCTGTTCAAGCCTCGCGCGACCGTGGGTGCAACGCTGATGGACATGGGTTCGATGCTGGTGGCGGTCAACGACTGCGTCGACCTTCCGGACGGTACCGGCGACACGCATACCACCTGTCATTCGGCGAGCGACGATTTCCACCAGTTCAAATTGCGCGTCTATACGTCGCATACCAATGCCGGCTATCCGAACGCGCTGATCGACGGCGCCGACATGGCCTACGACATTCGCTTCAACCCGACCACCGACACCTTCAAAATCCGCAATCTGCGCACCGGTATCACTGTGGAGCAGTCAGTGTCGGCGACCATCATCATCGAAGTGCCGGTGTACAGCACGCAGCCGACGGTACCGATCGAGGCGCCGTACATGTTTGTTGACGCCGGCAACGGTCAGACCAGCACGGTGCAGAGTTTCCAGATCGGCAGCGGTCTCGGCAGCAAGCAGGCATTCGGCCGCTTCATCGATTTCGGTGCGATGGGCACCACGCCCTCGTTCACTGCGCAGCCCGCCCCGGTACCGGTGATGTCGTTTCTGCACCATCCCGGCGTCGTTGGCTCGCTCACCGGTGCGAAGCTCTACATCGAGAATCGCAACAGCCCCGGCAACTATTCGTTCATCGGCAATTTCCAGCAGGTCTCGAACATCCAGGGCTGCAGCGTCGACACCCAGGGCTCGGAGCGCTGGGACGCGCGCCTGACCACGTTCGCCACTGCCGGCACCGGCAACTGGTTTCGCTACCCGCAGAACGGCTTCATCCTGCCTGGCGCGACGCCGAAGCGCGTCTGCGGCTATGTCGAGGCGAGCAATGCGCTCGGCAACAAGGGCAAGCAGAACTTCTGCTGGGAATGGCAGGACCCGCCGGCCGATGCCAGCACGATCCCGAATCCGGTCGTCAACGATCGCAACCCGAATTGGGTGACCTTCGATGCCATCCAGAGCGCTGGCACTGCAACGGCGACGGCGACCAAGGGTGGCGGCGCGAACCAGATTCCAACCCAGGTGCTGGGCGAGCCGCTCGACTATCCGGGAACCACCCGCAACGCGTCGACCAGTCGGCGCAACACCAAGATACAAATCGGCCTGACCGGCGTGCTCGGCGCTGCCCGCGACTTCACCGGCAGCAACGC
>JAYUXS010000038.1:0-2286 GCA_043752845.1 Lysobacterales bacterium
CCATCCCGTCGACTACATCCGCAGCCTGTCCGCCGCCTACGATCGCGAGGAAAGTGCCGCGGCCAAGGACGCCATTGCCCAGATCCTGATCAATTCGCGCATGTGTGCCGAAGGCCATCGGCCGATCTGCCAGGACACCGGCATCGTCACGGTATTTCTGGAAGTGGGGATGAACGTGCGTTGGGAATCGACGTTGTCGGTCGAGGACATGGTCAACGAGGGCGTGCGCCGTGCCTACAACCACCCGGACAACAAGCTGCGTGCCTCGGTGCTCGCAGACCCGGCCGGCAAGCGCACGAATACGAAGGACAACACGCCGGCGGTGATCAATGTGAAATTGGTGCCGGGCGACAAGCTCGACGTCACTGTGGCTGCCAAGGGCGGCGGCTCCGAAGCGAAGTCGAAGTTCGTGATGCTGAATCCGTCCGACTCGGTCGTCGATTGGGTGCTGAAGACGGTGCCGACCATGGGCGCCGGCTGGTGCCCGCCGGGCATGCTCGGCATTGGCATCGGCGGCACCGCCGAGAAGGCGATGCTGCTGGCGAAAGAAGCATTGATGGAGCCGATCGATATCCAGGACCTGATCGCGCGCGGGCCCAAGAGCCGCGCCGAGGAATTGCGCATCGAGCTTTACGAGAAGGTCAATGCACTCGGTATCGGCGCGCAAGGGCTCGGTGGCCTGACCACGGTGCTCGATGTCAAGGTCAAGGACTACCCGACGCATGCGGCGAACTTGCCGGTCGCGATCATCCCGAATTGCGCGGCAACGCGACACGCGCATTTCACCCTCGATGGTTCCGGCCCGGTGATGCTCGATCCGCCGTCGCTCGATGCGTGGCCGAAGCTGACTTATGACGCGTCCAAGGGCCGCCGCGTCAATCTCGACACCATCACCAAAGCGGATGTCGCGACCTGGCAGCCGGGCGACGTGATCCTGCTCAGCGGCAAGTTGCTGACCGGTCGCGATGCTGCGCACAAGCGCCTGATCGACATGCTCAACAAAGGCGAGTCACTGCCGGTCGATTTCCGCAACCGTTTCATCTACTACGTTGGTCCGGTGGACCCGGTACGCGACGAAGTCGTCGGCCCCGCCGGCCCAACCACGGCGACGCGCATGGACGGATTCACGCGTCAGTTGCTGGAAGCCACCGGACTGCTCGGCATGGTCGGCAAGGCCGAACGCGGCCCGACCGCGATCGACGCGATCCGCGACAACGGCGCGGTCTATCTGATGGCCGTCGGCGGTGCGGCCTATCTGGTTTCGAAGGCGATCAAGGCCTCGCGCGTACTCGCCTTCGAAGACCTCGGCATGGAAGCGATCTACGAGTTCGAGGTGCGCGACATGCCGGTCACCGTCGCCGTCGACCACAAGGGCACGTCGGTGCATCAGACCGGCCCGCGCGAATGGCAGGCGAAAATCGGCAAGATTCCGGTAGTGTTGGCCTAATTCTTCGGAGCGATCATGAGCAGCATTTACGACTTCAGCGCAAAAGGCATCGACGGCAATGACGTGCCGCTGTCGAACTACAAAGGCAAGGCGATGTTGCTGGTCAACGTCGCGTCCAAATGCGGCTTCACGCCGCAATACACCGGGCTCGAAGCGATGTATCGCAAGTACAAAGACCAGGGCCTGGTCGTGCTTGGGTTTCCGTGCGACCAGTTCGGTCATCAGGAACCGGGCAATGCCGACGAGATCAAGAGCTTCTGTTCACTGACCTACGACGTGAGCTTCCCGATCTTCGAAAAGATCGATGTCAACGGTGCCAAGGCGCATCCGCTCTGGCAGTGGCTGAAGTCCGAGAAGAGCGGCTTCCTCGGACTCGACGCGATCAAGTGGAATTTCTCGAAATTCCTGATCGACCGCAAGGGCAATGTCGTCAAGCGCTACGCGCCGACCGACACCCCGGAGAAGATCGAGAAAGACCTGGGCGCCGTGCTCGCCTGAGTCTTTCCCGGCTGCGATTACTTGCTGCCGGCCGAGGCCGCAGCATTCGCGCTTTGCGATTTGGTCCAGACCACTTGCACGCTCGCGACCGTGTCCTTCGGGACTTCCAGTTCCATACCCCGTCGATCGGTCAACTGCAGGCGCACGCCGGCACGGTTGAAGGCGGTCAAGGTGCCTTCGCGCGTCGAACTCATGGTCGTCTTGATGATCACGCGCTCGCCGATCATGTACTGGAGATCGGCGAATTCGATGTCTTCGCGTACCGGGCTTTCGGCCGTTGGAATTTGCCCATCGACACCTATCACGGCGGTAGCGCCGTCGACGACCATGGTTTCGATCTT
>JAYUXS010000039.1:0-2284 GCA_043752845.1 Lysobacterales bacterium
GCCGCGATGTGACCCTGCGCATCTATGCCGAGCCGCAGGCGATCGGTCGCTGTCGGCACGCGATGGATAGTCTGAAGCGCGCGATGCGCTGGGACGAGGAAAAATTCGGTCGCGCCTACGATCTGGACGTGTTCAACATCGTCGCCACTTATGATTTCAACATGGGCGCGATGGAAAACAAGGGCCTGAACATCTTCAATGCGAAGGCCATTGTCGCCGACCCGGCAACCGCGACCGATGCCGACCTCGACTACGTTGAAGCCGTCGTCGCACACGAGTACTTCCACAACTGGACCGGAAACCGCGTCACCTGCCGCGACTGGTTCCAGTTGTCGCTGAAGGAAGGATTGACGGTCTATCGCGACCAGGAATTTTCCGCCGATCAAGGCTCGCGCGCGGTCAAACGCGTCGACGATGTACGCCAGCTTCGCTCGGCGCAGTTTCCCGAAGATGCCGGACCATTCGCGCATCCGGTGCGTCCGGGTGCCTACAACGAGATCAACAACTTCTATACCTCGACCGTTTACGACAAGGGCGCCGAAGTTGTGCGGCTGTATCGCACCCTGCTCGGTGGCGACGGCTTCCGTCGCGGCATGGATCTGTACTTCGAACGTCACGACGGTCAAGCCGTGACCTGCGACGATTTTCTGTGTGCGATGGCCGATGCCAATGGCGCGCAGCTCACCCCACTGACGCTGTGGTACGCGCAGGCCGGCACGCCGGTGCTGCGCGCTGAACTTCAGCATGACGCCGCGACCCGGCGTGTGCATCTGCGTTTGCGTCAGCACACGCCGCCGACACCGGGACAGTTGGAAAAATTGCCGCTGCCGATTCCGGTGCGCATGATGCTGTACGCCGCCGATGGCCGTCCGCATCCGCTGCGCCTGGTCGGGGAAACGCTGACGCCGGACACGCAACGCGTGCTGGTGCTGCTTAACGCAGAAACCGAGTACGTGTTCGAGGACGTCGACGCGCGTCCGGTGGCCTCGCTGCTGCAGGACTTCTCGGCACCGGTGCGGCTCGAGTTCGATGCCAGCGCCGACGAACTCGCGTTTCGGGTCGCGCATGAACACGACGACTTCAATCGCTTCGACGCTGCGCAAACACTCGGCGAGCGCGTGCTGCTGCAGGCCTATCAACACGGCGTGCTCGACGCCGGCCCGGTACTGGCGGTGCTGCTCGCGGCACTCGCAAAACTCGTTGGCGACCAGCACATTGATCCGGCCCTCGTCGCCGAATGCCTGGAGCCACCGGACGAGATCGTGCTCGGCGAACGCATCGACGCGCTCGATCCGACGCGTCTGTATGAAGTCCGCGAGCAACTGCGTGTCGCGATCGGGCAGCATCTGGCTGGCGCTTTGATGGCACGCCGCGCCGCACTCGCCGAGGTTGCACGCGGTGAATACAACGCTGACGCCACATCCGCACGCCGCTTCCGGCAACGCGCGCTGCATCTGCTGATGACCGCAGACAGTGCTGCTCATGCCGGGCTCGCGCAACAACAATATGCCGAAGCAAACACGATGGGCGAGCGTCTGTCTGCGCTTGCGGCGCTCGCCCACCATGCAGTTCCCGGCGCGCAGACGCTGGCCGAAGCGTTCTATCGCCGACATGCCGACGACCAGTTGTTGATCGACAAATGGCTGGCCCTGCAGGCGACGAACCCGCAACCCGGCACGCTCGAACGCGTGCACGCGCTGCTCGAACATCCGGCCTTCAGTCTGCGCAATCCAAACAAGGTGCGGTCGCTGCTCGGCAGCTTCGCACGCCAGAACCGCGCCCGATTCCACGAGGCGAGTGGCGCCGGTTACCGCTTGCTCGGCGCGCAATTGGCCGAACTGGACGCCATCAATCCCCAGATCGCCGCCCGCCTCACCGCCAGCTTCAACCTCTGGCGCCACCTCGAACCCAATCGGCAACTGCTGATGCGCAATGAACTGGAGCGTCTGGCGGCGATACCGGGCCTGTCGCGCGACACCAGCGAGATCGTGTCGCGGGCGTTGGCGGGCTGAATCCGACGGTCTGAGTACATGCCGCGGAAAACCCGCTTCGCCACGCCGCCCGCATATACTCCGCCCATGACTTCAGCCCTTGCGCGATTCGGGTCGGTGCTGGCCGACCTTCGCTTTTTCATCCCCGGAATGGCCTTGATGCTGGTGAGCCTATGGTCACCGCTGGCGGCATGGCCGTGGCTGGTGGTTTTGGCGCAGCCGCTACTGGCGGCCGCTGCCGTGCGCCTGCTCGGCTATGACGTGGATGAAGGCTACTTCGGGCTGGCGTTCAA